>NZ_JBSFLV010000016.1:0-100409 GCF_053599215.1 Streptomyces sp. NPDC001002
TGCGAGAACTCGTCCCGCAACGAGAACACCCGCTCCTTCGCGCGAGCCTTCTCCTCGTCCCGCCGCCCACCACCGAACACGGCGTCGAACTTCTCCGCCTGGATCTTCTCCGTCAACGGCAGTGTCTGGAGCGGATTACGGGTCCCGTCGGGACGCTCCTTCAAGACACCCCGGTCGATGTAGTCCTGCACGGAGGCCACATGCAGCCGCAGCCCGTGCTTCTCGACCGTGCGGTCGCGGTAGTCGAGGACCTCGGGGAAGTTGTGCCCGGTGTCGACGTGCAGCAGGGTGAAGGGAATCGGCGCGGGCGCGAACGCCTTGAGCGCCAGGTGCAGCATGACGATGGAGTCCTTGCCGCCGGAGAAGAGGATCACCGGCCGCTCGAACTCGCCCGCCACCTCGCGGAAGATGTGCACCGCCTCGGACTCCAGCGCGTCCAGATGGGAGAGGGCGTACGGACTGGCCGTACCGTCCTCCGTCGTGGCGACGGTCGTCATGCCAGTCCCCTCTCGGTGAGCAGCGCGTGGAGTGCGGCCGCGGACTCCTGGACGGTCTGGTGCTGGGACTCGATGCGCAGGTCGGGCGACTCGGGCGCCTCGTAGGGGTCGTCGACCCCGGTGAGCCCGCTGAGTTCGCCCGCCGCCTGCTTGGCGTACAGACCCTTCACGTCCCGCTCGGAGCACACTTCGACCGGGGTCGCCACATGCACCTCCAGGTACGCGGCACCGCTCTCCTGGTGGCGCTTGCGCACCTCCTCGCGGCTGTCCGCGTAGGGCGCGATGACCGGGACCAGCGCCTTGACGCCGTTGCGGGCGAGCAGTTCGGCGAGGAAGCCGATGCGCTGAACGTTGGTGTGCCGGTCCGCGCGGGAGAAGCCGAGGCCCGCGGAGATGAACTCGCGGATCTCGTCGCCGTCGAGCACCTCGACGCGGTGGCCCTCCTCGCGCAGCCGGCCGGCCAGCTCGTAGGCGATGGTGGTCTTGCCGGCGCTCGGCAGACCCGTGAGCCAGACGGTGGCTCCGGTCGTCACGTGTGTCTCCTGTATCTCCTGAGTGGTCGTCATGGTCAGCCGTGCAGCCCGCACTCGGTCTTGTTGCGGCCCGCCCAGCGCCCGGCCCTGGCGTCCTCGCCCTCAAGCACGCGGCGCGTGCAGGGGGCGCAGCCGACGGACGCGTAGCCGTCCATCAGCAACGGGTTGGTCAGTACGCCGTGTTCGGCGACGTAGGCGTCCACGTCGTCCTGCGTCCAGCGGGCGATCGGCGAGACCTTGACCTTCTGGCGCTTCTCGTCCCAGCCGACGACGGGGGTGTTCGCCCGGGTCGGGGACTCGTCGCGGCGCAGCCCGGTCGCCCAGGCCGTGTACTTGGTCAGGCCCTGCTCCAGCGGCTGGACCTTGCGCAGCTTGCAGCACAGGTCGGGGTCGCGGTCGTGCAGCTTGGGACCGTACTCCGCGTCCTGCTCGGCGACCGTCTGGCGCGGGGTGAGGGTGATGACGTTGACGTCCATCACGGCCTCGACCGCGTCGCGGGTGCCGATGGTCTCGGGGAAGTGGTAGCCGGTGTCGAGGAACACGACGTCCACGCCGGGCCTGGCCCGGGAGGCGAGGTGGGCGACCACCGCGTCCTCCATGGAGGAGGTCACGCAGAACTGCTTGCCGAAGGTGTCGACGGCCCACTGGAGGATCTCCAGCGCGGAGGCGTCCTCCAGGTCACGGCCCGCCTGCTCGGCAAGCGCCTTCAAGTCGTCGGTCGTGCGGTCTTCCTGAACGGTGGTCATATCTCGTCCCCTCCCGTTTCGGTGCGCTGAAGCCCCCGGGACAGCAGCCCGAGGAACTTCAACTGGAAGGCTCGATTGCACGCTCCGCATTCCCACGCGCCGTGGCCCTGCTCGCTGGGACGCAGGTCCTCGTCGCCGCAGTAGGGGCAGTAGAAGGGGGCGGCCCGCTCGCTCACGACAGGGCCTCCTCGGAGGCGCGGGTGGCCCAGGTCGCGAACCGCTCGCCGTCCTCGCGCTCGGCCTGGAACCGCTTCAGGACGCGCTCGACGTAGTCGGTCAGCTCGTCCGAAGTGACCTTCAGACCACGGACCTTGCGGCCGAACCCGGCCTCCAGGCCGAGCGCGCCGCCGAGGTGCACCTGGAAGCCCTCGACCTGCTCGCCCTGGTCGTTGAGGACCAACTGGCCCTTGAGGCCGATGTCCGCGACCTGGATGCGGGCGCAGGCGTTCGGGCAGCCGTTGATGTTGATGGTGATCGGCTCGTCGAACTCCGGGATGCGGCGCTCCAGTTCGTCGATCAGCGCGGCGCCGCGCGCCTTGGTCTCGACGATGGCGAGCTTGCAGTACTCGATGCCGGTGCAGGCCATGGTGCCGCGCCGGAAGGAGGACGGCTTGGCGGTCAGGTCGAGCGCGGCGAGGCCCTCGACCAGCGAGTCGACCTGGTCCTCCTCGACGTCGAGCACGATCATCTTCTGCTCGACGGTGGTACGGACCCGGCCCGAGCCGTGCGCTTCGGCGAGCTCGGCGATCTTGGTGAGGGTGGCGCCGTCGATGCGGCCGACGCGCGGGGCGAAACCGACGTAGAAACGGCCGTCCTGCTGGCGGTGGACGCCGACGTGGTCGCGCCAGCGGGCCACCGGCTGCGCGGGGGCCGGGCCGTCGACCAACTTGCGCTTGAGGTACTCGTCCTCCAGGACCTGGCGGAACTTCTCCTGGCCCCAGTCGGCGACGAGGAACTTCAGCCGGGCGCGGGTGCGCAGGCGCCGGTACCCGTAGTCGCGGAAGATGCCGATCACGCCGGCCCACACGTCCGGGACCTCGTCCAGCGGGACCCAGGCGCCGAGCCGGACGCCGATCTTCGGGTTGGTGGACAGGCCGCCGCCGACCCACAGGTCGAAGCCGGGGCCGTATTCGGGGTGCTCGACGCCGACGAACGCGATGTCGTTGATCTCGTGCGCCACGTCCAGGAGCGGGGAGCCGGAGATCGCGGTCTTGAACTTGCGCGGCAGGTTGGAGAATTCCTTGGTGCCGATGTAGCGGCTGTGGATCTGGTCGATGGCCGGGGTGCCGTCGATGATCTCGTCCTCGGCGATGCCGGCGACGGGCGAGCCGAGGATCACGCGGGGCGTGTCACCGCAGGCCTCGGTGGTGGAGAGCCCGACGGCTTCGAGCCGGTTCCAGATCTCGGGCACGTCCTCGATGCGGATCCAGTGGTACTGCACGTTCTGCCGGTCGGTCAGGTCGGCCGTGCCGCGCGCGAACTCCTGCGAGATCTCGCCGATCACCCGCAGCTGGTCCGTGGTCAGCCGGCCGCCGTCGATGCGGACGCGCAGCATGAAGTACTTGTCGTCCAGCTCCTCCGGCTCCAGGATCGCGGTCTTGCCGCCGTCGATCCCGGGCTTGCGCTGGGTGTAGAGACCCCACCAGCGCATCCGGCCGCGCAGGTCGTTCGGGTCGATCGAGTCGAAGCCGCGCTTGGAGTAGATCGTCTCAATGCGTGTCCGCACATTGAGACCGTCGTCGTCCTTCTTGAACTGCTCGTTGCCGTTGAGCGGCGTGAAGTGCCCGGCTGCCCACTGACCCTCACCGCGGTGACGGCTCACCTTGCGGCGGGGCGCTGCGGCAGCAGGGTTCTGCGGGGTGGCGGCCATGTTCGGGGTCCTCCGGGACAGACGGGAGCGGCTCTTACCTGCGGGTACGGGCGCATGGGTCTACGTGCGCGTCGTTGCGCGGGACGAGACGTGTGCAGGAGATGTCGGTGTCGCTGCGGCTCTCAGCTCGCCGGACAGATGGCGCTGGACATGCGGCCGAGGTCGACGTGGCGCCGACTCACCAAGGCAATTCCAGTTCCGGACATGACGGAAGCGTGTCATGGCGATCTGGACACAGTCCAGCTTCGTCCGACATGCGGACACCCTGGTCTCGAAGTGCGAGACGCGGGTGTCATCGGTCACATGCGCCGCACGCGGTCTTGTCCGCGCAGGTCAGGCGGGGTATGCCCCGGGCCAGGGACCCGGCGTGGCCACCTCGCGCTCCTCCTCGACCTTGGTGTCGAAGAGCGTGAAGCCCCGGCGCAGATAGTTGTCCATGGCGTACTCCCCGTCCTTGCTGCATGTATGCAGCCAGACCCGCTTGGTGCGGGCGAGACCCGGCCAGCGGTCCGCGAGATCCCAGGCGCGGGCGGTGCCGTGCGCGAGCAGATGGCCGCCGATCCGGCGGCCCCGGAAGGCGGGGATCAGCCCGAAGTAGGCGATCTCCACGACCCCGTCGTCCTGCGGGTCCAGCTCCACGAACCCGGCGGGCGTCCCGCGCTCGTACGCGACCCACGTCTCCACGCCCGGCCGGTCCAGGTACCGCTGCCAGCGCTCGTACGGCCAGCCGAGCCGGTCGGTCCAGAGGATGTCGCCGCCGACGGAGGCGTACAGGAAGCGGCTGAACTCGGGGGAGGGCAGCTCGGAGCGGACGATCCGGACGTCCCCGTCCGGCGCGGCGGCCGGCAGCAGGTCGGTCGGGGCGGTCTGCTCCAGGGACCAGGTGGTCACGGGGAAGGTGCTCATGCCCGTCAGGGAATCATCCGGCCCGGAGGCTTGTCGATTACCGGCCGGCGGACTTGTCGATCGAGGACAGCGGGAGCGCGTACAGCATCCGGCCGGACTGGGACCAGACCTCGCCGGTCGTCGCCCAGTAGGAGAGGGAACCCGCCCGGCCGCTCCAGCACTGGTGCGAGGCGTCCGAGCCGCACTCGGTGGTCTTCGCCTCGTCCGCGTTCTGCCGCCAGAGGGTGCCGTGGTCGCCCGCGGTGTCGGCCGCCCGGTCCAGATACCAGGTCGAGTCGAGCGAGAGGACGCCCGCGACGCCGGTCACCTTCGTCTCGTAGGCCGCGTCCGCGACCGCGTTCCCGGCGGAGTCCGTGGCCAGGAGCCCGGCCCGCGCCGGGTCCGAACTGAACGCGTAGCGCCACAGCCGGGTGCGCAGATCGTCGTCCACGGGCACCCGCTCGCTCGCGACCAGACTGTCCGGCGCGGTGCTGCGGTCCAGGGAGATCGCCGTGGGACGGGGCGACCCGCCACCGAGCGTGTACGAGCCGACCGCGGGCAGCACATACCGGTAGCCGTACGCCGCCCAGCCGCCGCGCACCTTGCCGACCTTGAGGCTGTCGACGGTGGCCCGCTGCACGCGGCGCATGTCGTACGCGTAGAGGCCGGTGGCGGTGGTGACCAGCAGCTTGCCCTGGTACCAGACCATGCCGGAGACCGCCGAGGGCAGCCCTCGGTAGTCGCGTCCGCCGTCCACCGGGACCGCCAGGACCGCCCAGGTGTACGTCAGATGCGCGGGATCGTCCGCGTTCACGAAGGCGACCCGGGCCACGCCCGAGGCCTTGCCCCGCTCGGTGTCGTGACTCCAGCCGGACAGGATCACCCGGTTCCCGCCCCAGTGACCGTCGTCGTCCGCGTCCCCGGAGGTGGTGACCGCGCCGGCCTGCCAGCCGTCGGTGTCGGCACTGTCCCAGCAGTACGCGCGCGTGGCCGCCGGTTCGACGGGCAGGGTGCTGCGCTCGGCGGTGGTGCAGGAGGCCGCGTCCCGCAGCGTGCGGTCGCTGTCGTCGAGGACCTCGCGGACGCCGACCGGCTTGCCCATTTCGGCGGAGAGACGGTCGAGGGTGTCCTGCGGGACCAGGTGCTCCTGGAGCGGGAGGTCGGCCCCCTTGGCGTCCGCGGCCAGCGGCTTCAGGCCGCCGGGGGTGTCACTGACGGTGGCCTGCGAAGCGCTGATCATGGTGGCGGCCGCGGTGAGGGCGAGCGCGGTCCCGGCCAGGAAGCCGCGCACCGCCTGGCCGCGCCTTTGCCTGCGGTGTCTGCCGCGTTGCTTCATCGAACCTCCCGAGGCGAGCCAACTGCGTTTGTTGGTCCGAGCGTTGACCAAGGAGCAGGTGGGGTGGCCCGTAGAGGGATGCTACGGCAGGCGAGGGCCGCGGGGGACGAAGACCCTGCAAATATGCGGAAGATGCCGTCGCTCGGGCACGCACGGTGACGGAACGGGCATATTCAGGTGGTCCCGGTCGGAGTCCGTCCCGCCGTCAGCGCGGGGGCCGTCGAGTGCGGCAGCAGGTCCAGCGGGTCCTCGGGGACGAGCACCTCGACCTCGGCCTGCTCGCGGAAACGGTAGGGGCGATGCTCCAACAGGCCGCCGAGATAACGGCGTACCCGTGACATCTCGGCGCGCACGGTCACCGTGCGGCCCGCGTCGCCGAACACGTCCTCGGCCAGGCCCGCCGCGCTGCGCCCGGTGCGGTGCAGCGCCAGCAGATAGAGCAACTCGGCGTGCCGGGGGCTCAGTTCGCGGCTCCAGGACCCCGCGCACTCCGACACCGTCACCGTCCAGCGGCGCGGGCGGGTCAGGTCCAGCACGATGCGGGTGGCACCGCGTGGCGTGGGCTCGTCGGACGCCCTGATCAGCCAGCCCTCGGCCAGCGGCTCCACCGAGCAGGGCCCCAGCGGCGGCAGCCACCGGCGGCCCGGCGTCAGGGACTTGGGCAGGGTGATCCGGCTGCCGGCCGGCAGCCCGGTCACCGCGGCGGTCCAGCCGTCCCGGTCCACCACCAGGGCCCGCCCGGACAGCCGGGCAAGGACCGGGGCCGCCACCGCGCGCAGCCTCTCCAGCGAGGTCAGATGCAGTTCGCGCAGCCGGGCCTCGGCGAGCTTGGCCACCGAGTCGACCCAGGCGAGCGTGGCCGGGTGCATCGTCTCCAGCGGTCCGCTGACGTCCACGACCCCGAGCAGCCGTCCGTCGCGCGGGTCGGTGATGGGGGCGCCGGTACAGGTCCAGGTGGACAGCGAGCGCACGAAGTGCTCGGAGGCGAAGATCTGTACGGGCCTGCGGACCACCGCCGGGGTGCCCACGCCGTTGGTGCCGACGACCTCCTCGCGCCAGTCGGCGCCGACCTCGAAGCCGAGCCCGTCGGCGCGGCGCAGCACCGGTGTGCTGCCCTCCCGCCACAGCACCCGGCCGTCCGGGCCCGCGACCACCATGATGTGGTGGGCGACGTCCGCGACCGACAACAGCCCCTCCCGCAGCACCGGCAGCACATGGCGCAGTTCCGTCGACTCCCGCCGTCGCCGCACCTCGTCGGCCGAGAGCACCCCGGCCCGCAGGTCCCGTTCGGGATCGACGCCGCTGCGCAGGGTGCGCCCCCAGGACTGCTCGATCACCGGCCGCGGCGCGACGGGCGCGCGCTGCCCGGCGAGCGTGGCGGAGCGGACCTCGCTGAGCACCCGCGCCGCGCGCGTGGTGTCGACCGCGGCGAACTGGGTGACGTCCGTCGGCGAGAGCGCCACGGGACCTCCAGGGAGAAGGGGTCGGACCGCCGGGCCCACCGTCGCGATTCGGCCACGGAGCCGGCAGTCCGTTGACTGACCGTCTCATAGTGTCGTTCCCGCCAGAGGGACGTGCACGGTCCAGCCACAGAAAGCAGCAAGTTGCAACCCTCTGCAACCCTGGTGAACTGCCAAACCCTGGTTGAAACTTGAGCAACGCCGTCCCGAGCGGCGTGCCAGGCCTGTCTACGGGCCACTGGGCGGGGGTGGTGCCGTGTCGGCGCAGCACCACCCCCGCGTCCGGCCCTTCGCGCAGGTCAGGACAGTGGCCGGGCCCGCTCCACCACCGACGCCAGGTCGAGCGTGGACGGCAGGGTCCCGAAGGTCGCACCCCCGTCGCTGCCCAACCGTGCGGCGCAGAAGGCGTCCGCGACCTCGGATGGCGCGAACCGGACCAGCAGTGACCCCTGGAGCACCAGCGCGAGCCGCTCCACCAGCCGCCGCGCGCGTCCCTCGATGCCCTGCAGATCGGCGAGTTCGGTCAGTACGCCCTTGATCGCGCCGTCCAGCCGGTGGTCCGCGCCCCGCGCCCGGCCGACCTCCTGGAGATACGCGTCCAGCGCGGCCGGCTCACGGCGCAGCGCCCGCAGCACGTCCAGCGCCTGGACGTTGCCCGCGCCCTCCCACACCGAGTTGAGCGGCGACTCGCGCACCAGCCGGGGCAACCCCGACTCCTCGACATAGCCGTTGCCGCCCAGACACTCGGCGGCCTCGACCGCGACCGGCGAACAGCGCTTGGTCACCCAGTACTTGGCGGCCGGTACCGCGATCCGCAGCAGCGCCCGCTCCTGCTCGCCGCCGTCGTCGTACGCGGCCGCGAGCCGCAGCGCGAGGGTGGTGGCCGCCTCCGACTCCAGCGCGAGGTCGGCCAACACATTGCGCATCAGCGGCTGGTCGACGAGCTTGGCGCCGAACACCTCACGGTGGCCGGAGTGATGGACCGCCTGCGCGACGGCCTGCCGCATCAGCCCGGCCGACCCGATCACGCAGTCAAGGCGGGTCGCCGTCACCATGTCGATGATCGTGCGCACCCCCTGCCCCTCCGCACCGACCCTCCGCGCCCAGGTCCCGTCGAACTCGACCTCGCCCGAAGCGTTGGACCGGTTGCCCAGCTTGTCCTTGAGCCGCTGGAGCAGGAACACGTTGCGGGTGCCGTCCGCCAGCACGCGCGGCACCAGGAAGCAGGTGAGCCCGCCGGGAGCCTGGGCCAGCACGAGAAAACCGTCCGACATGGGCGCCGAACAGAACCACTTGTGCCCGGTCAACTCGTAGGTGCCGTCCTCTGCGAGCGGCCGCGCGGCAGTGGTGTTCGCCCGCACATCGCTGCCGCCCTGCTTCTCCGTCATCCCCATCCCGAACAGCGCCCCGGCCTTGAGGTGGGCGGGACGCAGCTCACGGTCGTAGACCGTCGAGGTCAGCCGCGGCTCCCACTCGGCGGCCAGGTCGGGGTCGGTGCGCAGAGCAGGCACCGCCGCGTGAGTCATCGACAGGGGACAGCAGTTGCCGGCCTCGACCTGCGTCCACACCAGGAACGCGGCCGCCCGGCGGACATGGCCGCCCGGCCGGTCCCAGGCGGCCGTCAGCCCCGCGGCGACGCCCTTGCCGAGCAGCCGATGCCAGGCCGGATGGAATTCGACCTCGTCGATCCGCCTGCCGTGCCGGTCGTGCGTACGCAGCCGGGGCGGATTCTCGTTGGCCTGCACCCCCCACTCCTGCACCTGCGCCGACCCGGCGGCCTGCCCGAGGGCGGCCAGTTCGTCACCGGCCTCCTCGGACAGCGCCGGGTCGAGATGCCGCGCGACGGCCTCCGTCAGGACCCGATCGGCGGAGTAGACGTCGTACCCGGTCAGGGGCGGCGGCTGGTTGGTCACGGTGTGGGTGGTACGTGCCATGCCCGCGAACCTACCGCGCACGGACCTGCCCGGACGCAACCGCCGGGCCGGGCCCGGGCCGGTGCCGGAACGACGGTCGCTCGTGCACCGGCCCGCGCCCGGCGACCCGTCAGGCCGGGCGGGCCATCGCCACCGCCTCCTCCGGTTCGATCGTGCCGGCCGGCTCGGCGGCCGAGAGCGGCCAGTCCTCGTGGTAGACGGTGTCGAGGTAGCGTTCGCCGAGGTCGGGGGCGATGGCCACCGAGGTGAGGCCGTCGTGGCCGTTGCGGGCCAGCCACTGGCCGGCGCCGCTGACGACCGTGCCCGTCGAGCCGCCGAACAGGAAGCCGCGGGCGGCCAGTCGACGGCAGGCGAGGACGGTGTCGGTCTCCTCGACGCGGACCACGTCGTTGACATAGGTCTCGTCGAGCATGGGCGGCGGCACGCTCGTGCCGAGCCCGGGAATCATCCGCGGGCCCGCCGGGCCGCCGAAGCTGACCGAGCCGACGCTGTCGACGGCGACGATGTGCACCCGGCGCCGCCACTGCCAGAACCAGCGGGCGCAGCCCATCAGGGTCCCGGTCGTGCCGGCCCCGACGAACAGGACGTCCAGGTCCGGGAAGCGGCGGGCGATGGCCGGCGCGGTGGTGCGGAAGTGCGCCCGCCAATTGGCCTGGTTGGTGTACTGGTTGAGCCACACGTACCGGTCGTCGGACGCGCACAGCGCCCGTACGTACGCGATCCGCGCGCCCAGGAACCCCCCGTGCACATCCGGTTCCCTGATGACGTGCACCCGGGTGCCGAGCGCCTCCATCAGCCGGATCGTCGGCAGGTTGCAGCGCGAGTCGGTCACGCACAGGAACCGGTGGCCCCGGCTCGCGGCGATCACGCTCAGGGCGACCCCGAGGTTCCCGGACGACGACTCGACGAGCACCGAGCCGGGCCGCAACAGCCCTTGCCGCTCGGCCGCGTTGACCATCTCGGTCGCCGCCTTCAGCTTGACGGAGCCGGCGAAGTTGAATCCCTCGCACTTCAGGTAGAGCGGCAGCCCCAGTGCGGCCCGAAGGTCGACGTAGAGCTCCTCTTCGTTGAACTGTGCCGGATCTGAAATTACGGGCATGACGCCCCCCTCCTCATGCGCCACGTGCATGGCCGTCAGCCGTACCGGCGCAGCTCGTGGAAGAACCCGTCGACGACGTGCAGCCCGCCCCTTCGGGCCACTTCGTCATGGACGAACCTGCCGACCGCGAGGTCGAGCACCCCCAGTCCGAACGGCGAGAACACCACCGTCCGGTCACCCGGGACGGTGACCCGCCCGGTCAGTACGTCGTCGAGCGTCCCGTCCAGGAACTCCCGTCCACCGGTGAGTTGTTCGGCCAGGTGCGGGGAGGTCTCGGCCTTCAGACAGTGCTCGACGTCGTCGACGAAGTTCGCCGAGTCGAGCAGGATCTTCGGGTCGAGGTCCCGCAGCGACACATGCAGCACCAGCGGATGGTGGGCGAACCAGGACGGGTCGTGGATGTACGGCGCGGACGCGACGGTCGCGAAGACCACCAAGTCGCAGGAGCGGATCAGGGACTCCGGGTCGTCGTGCACGGTGATCCGGCCCTCGGCGCCCGACCGTTCGAGGTAGCCGCGGAAACCGGCCGCGCTGTCGGCGTTCAGGTCGTGCACGCCCGTCTCCTCGAACTCCCAGCCGGTGCCGGTGAGATGAGTGTGCACATAGCGTGCGATGAGCCCGGTGCCGATGAAACCGACCCGCGTCGGACGCGTCCGCGTCCGGCTCAGCCGGTCCGCGGCCAGCGCCGCCGAGGACGCCGTCCGCGTCGCGCTGATCACCGAACTCTCCAGACAGGCGAACGGATAGCCCGTGTCGGGGTCGTTCAGGATCAGCACCGCCGACGCCCTCGGCAGCCCGGACTTGGTGTTCTCCGGGAAACTGGAGATCCACTTCAGCCCGTCCACCGGCAGCGGCCCGCCCAGCGAGGCCGGCAGCGCGATGATCCGGGACGAAGGACGGTCCGGGAAGCGCAGGAAGTACGACGGCGGGTTCACCGAGTCGCCCTCCCCGTGCAGCCGGTACACGGCCTCGACGAGTTCGCCGATCTCGGACTCCCGTCCGCTCAGCGCCTGTTGGACCTGCTCGCCGGAGATGACGGCGAAGTCCGGTGCGGCCGTGCTCATCCGCCGCTCACCTCGCACTCGGCGCGCCCCACCGGGTTCCCGAACGCCACCAGCACCTCGCGCGGCCCGTCGAACGGCTCCCGGCCGTGCGCGGTACGGATGTTGTCCACCAGCAGCAGATCCCCCGAGCGCCACGGCTCGCGCACGGTGTGCGCCGCGTAGGCCTCGTTGATCTGCCGCACCACGTCCTCGCCGATCGGATCGCCGTCGCCGAAGCGGGTGTTGAAGGGCAGTCCGTCGGAGCCGTACTCGTCCACCAGGTATTCACGCACTTCGGGTTCCATGGTCCATTCGTTGAGGAAGGCGATCTGGTTGAACCAGCAGCGCCGCCCGCTCACCGGATGGCGCAGCACCGCACTGCGCCGCTGCCGGGTGCGCAGCGAGCCGTCGCCCTGCCAGGCGAACTCGATGCCCTGGGCGCGGCAGTAGCGTTCGATCGCGCCGCGGTCGTCGGTGCCGAAGGCCTCCTGGACCGAGGCCCCGATCTCGTCGTTGTAGGAGCGGGTCAGCAGCCAGCCCTCCCGCTCGAACCGCTCGACCAGCGCGGCGGGCAGCGCCTGGAGCACCGCCGACGCGTCGGTGACCGCGGTCGCGCCGCCGGACTCGGGCGCCTCCAGACAGGCGAACAGCAGCAGGCCGGGGAACTCCAGGCCGTAGCTGACCTCGTGGTGCATGCACATCTGCTGGTTCGGCGGCCACTTGGTCGACGAGTAGACGCCGTCCGCGTAGCCGCGCCGGGGCGCGAAGGGCTCCCGGTCGGACATCAGCCGGTCGGTCAGCCGCCGGGCGACGGCCTCGGTCGCGTCGGGGTCGGCGAGCCCCAGCCCGCGGACCAGCACACAGCCGTGCTCAAGCAGGACGGCGTGCAGCGCGTCCCGGTGGGCGGCGACCCAATTGGCCGGGTGGAGCTCGGACTTGGCGTGCAGCAGGGGTGGAGCGCCGGGCGCGATTTCCAGGCCCGGAAGCGTGGCTTCAGACGTGTACGACATTGCGGGTTGTCCCTTTCAGTGGTGCTGGTCGAGCAGCCCGGCCAGGTCCGCGAGGACCGGGTGACGGGTGACGTCCTTGAGGGTGATCGCCCGGTCGAGGACGATCGCGAGCTTGACCGCGGACATCGAGGTGCCGCCGCGGTCGAAGAAGTGGTCCTGGCGGCCGATCCGCTGTTCCGGGATGCCGAGCACCTCGGCCCAGGCCGCGGCCAGCCGCCGCTCACCGGGCGTGTCCGGGGTGCCGGACTTGGCGTCGTCGAGGTCGGCGGCGAGCGCGGTCAGCGTCTTGCGGTCGGTCTTGCCGTTGGCGGTCAGCGGCAGCACGTCCCGCCAGTGCACGAGGGACGGGACCATGTAGGCGGGGAGCGAGGCCCCCAGCACCTCCCGTACCTTCTCGGCGTCCACCGGGTGCGGCCCGGTGCAGAACGCCACCAGGCGCACCCCGCCCACGACCACCACCGCGCCGTCCCGCACCCCGGGCACCCGCAGCAGCGCGTTCTCGACCTCGCCGAGCTCGACGCGGAAGCCGCGGATCTTCACCTGGCTGTCGCGCCGGCCGAGGAACTCCAGCTTCCCGTCGGGCCGCCAGCGCCCGTGGTCGCCGCTGCGGTACAGCCGCTCGCCGGGCCGGTAGGGGTCCTCGGTGAAGGCGGCCCGGGTGCGCTCGGGGTCGTTGACGTAGCCGCGTCCGACACAGACTCCGGAGAAGACGATCTCGCCGGGCGCGCCCAGCGGTACGGGTACCAGGTCATCGTCGACGACGTACACCCGCACATTGCGGATCGGCCGTCCCAGCGGCACCCGGTCCCCGGCCGGCACCTCGTGCATGACCTCGTGGTTGGTGTCGTCCGAAGTCTCCGTCAGGCCATAGGCGTTGACGAGCCGGATGCCGGGCATCGCGGTGAACCAGCGCTGCACCAGTTCCTGCTTGACCGCCTCGCCGGTGACCGACACACAGCGCAGGTCGGGCAGTTCGCGCGGACGCTGCTCCAACTCGGCGAGCACGGCCTCCAGATACGACGGCACGATCTGCACCACGTTCACCCGGCCGCGCGCGATCGTGTCCACGAAGGCCGACACGTCGAGGATCGTCTCCTGCCCGATCAGCAGCGTGCGCCCGCCGACCAGCAGCGCCGAGACCAGCTGCCACAGGGAGATGTCGAAGCACTGCGGTGCCGTCTGCGCGACCGTGCCGCCGGACTCGAAGCCCAGGTCCTCGATCTTGGCGAGGACGTGGTTGACGAACCCGGCGTGCTCGCACATCGCGCCCTTGGGCTCGCCCGTGGAGCCGGAGGTGAAGTAGATGTACGCGGCCTGGTCGGCGGTGACGGGCACGCCCAGAGCACCGTCGGCGTGGTCCTCCGCGTACGCCGTCTCCACGAACAGCCGGTCTATCGACTCCAGGTTGGTGTCGCTGCCCCACTCGGTGAGGACGAGGCCGCAGCCCGCCCGGTGGAGGGTGCGCGCGATGCGGTCGGCCGGGAAGTGCGGCTCGATGGGCAGATACACTCCGCCCGCCTTGAACACGGCGAGCACGGAGGCGAGCCAGTCCAGGTTCCGCTCCATCACGACGGCGACCACGCCCTCGCGCTCCAGACCGCGCGCGAGCAGCGCCCGGCCGACGCGGTTGGCCCGGGAGTCGAGCTCCCGGTACGTCCACCGCCGGTCGCCCTGCACGGCGGCGACGGCGTCCGGGTGGGCGGCGACCCGCTCCTCGAACAGCTCGTGCACCCGCCGGTCCGGCAGCTCTCGGACCGGTCCCGCCAACTCGTCGAGCTGGAACCGGAGTTCCTCCTCCGACAGCAGCGTGGGCCGGTCGGGTTCGGCGAGCGCGGTCAGGTGGTAGCCGGCGATCCGCGCGGCCGCCTCGGCGTCCAGGACGTCGGTGCGGTAGCGCAGCCGCAGCACGCCGTCCGTGACCCTCACGTCCAGGTCGTCGTCCTCGGCGCCCGGCTCACCGGTCAGCGCGGCGAGCACTTTTGCGTGCGCGGACGCGAGCGCGGTCGGCCCGGTCGGCTGTCCCGGCGGCAGCGGGACCTCGTACTCCGCCGTGCCCGGCACCGGAGTCAGCGTCCAGTGCGGGATCGGTTCCCTCATGTCTTTCCCCCCTTGGCGGGCACCCCGTTGCGGGACGCCCCGTTCACAGGCACCGCTCGCGCGGACCCCCCTGTCACCGGCGCTCCCGTCAAGGGCACCGCCGGATTCCCGCCCCAGGCCGCGCCCGCCGGCATCTCCTCGCCCTTCATCAGGAAGGAGTCGGGTGCCAGCAGCGCGCCGTCGCCCATCGAGACGCCGTAGTGCACCAGCGCGCCGGTGCCGAGCGTGCAGCGGGCACCGATGGTGATGCGCTCGGACTTGTAGGTGCCGTCCTCCTGGGAGTGGGCCTGCACCTTGGTGTGCGCGGCGAGCGTGCAGTCGTCGCCGATCGCGGTCAGCGTGCGCTCGGTGATGTAGGCGCCGTCGTCGAAGACCCGACGGCCCATGCGGACGCCCAGCAGCCGCCAGACGAGGTTCTTGTACGGCGTCCCGTTGAAGACGACGAGGTGGTTGTCCGGCACCTTCCACAGGCGCTCCTGCCACCAGAACCACGGGTCGTAGATCGAGCACAGCGTCGGCTCCAGCGACCTGAACCGCCCGATCATCCGCTCCACCAGCACGTAGTAGCCGGTGCTGAACACCAGACCCACCACGAGCGAGGCGCCGATCAGCAGACCGCCGAGGGCGCCACTGGCGCCGTAGAGGTCGACGGCGGCGAAGCCGAGGACCGTCATCGCGAACCAGTGCAGCCAGCGCACGAACAGGAACAGGCCCATCGAGCGCAGGTTGTAGCGGTTCTTCGCGGCCAGCCGGCGCGCCAGCTCGGGGCCCTCGCGCAGGTGGTCGAAGCGGGAGTCGCGCTCCACCGAGCGCGGGATCTCGAACGAGGGCGAGCCCAACAGGCCCACGCCCTCACGGAGTTCACCGTCCAGCGGGACCATCACCTTGGTCGCCAGCAGGCAGTTGTCGCCGGTGCGGCCGCCGCTGGGGTAGGCGATGTTGTTGCCGAGGAAGTTGTGCGGTCCGATCGTCGCCCGGGTGACCCGGAAGGAGGTCGCCGAGAAGTCGGCGTTCACGATCGACAGTCCGTCCGCGACCATCGTGCCGCTGCCCACGGTCGCCAGGTACGGCGTCTCGTGCGACACCTCCGTACCGAAGTTGGAGCCGGTCTGCTCCACGTGCGAGAGGTCGTAGCCGATGGCCCGCAGGTAGTGGACGATGTACGAGCTGTCGCCGCACAGCCACTTGAAGAACTTGATGTTGGTCATACGGGCGATCGCGCGCTGCACCGAGTAGTGGAAGCCGTAGAGCGGATAGACCCGGTCCGGGCGCAGGAACGGCTTCAGCAGGCGCGGGATCAGCGTCACGGCGGCGAGGCCGACGAGGACGGAGCCCACGAACAGGCCGACGGACAGACCCAGTGCCTCGCTGTAGAACTCGGCCGAGTCCAGCTGCTGGCGGGTCGGGTCGAGCAGGGTGTCCAGGGCGGGCACCAGGGTGAGCAGCAGATACGAGCCGCCGACCGCGAGCGGGACGTACACGAACACCGTCTGCAGCAGACCGCCCAGGCCGAACAGGGTCCGGCGCAGGGTGGTGCAGCGGGCCGGCGGTACGCGGACGTAGTCGACGTCCGTGCGGACGGCCGGGGAGCCGTGCCAGCGCTCGCCCGCCGGGACCGCGGCACCGCCGTACAGGGCGGAGGAATGGCCGAGTTGGGCGCCGTCGCCCATCGTCGTGCCGATCTCCAGGACGGTCTTCTCACCGATGTACACATCGCTGCCGAGGGTCACCCGGCCGGTGCGGATGAGGCCGGCCTCCGCTCGGTAGCAGAGCAGGTAGGAGTCCTTGCGGAGCACCGTGCCCGCGCCGACCGTCAGCAGGTCGGTGCAGACCGGCACCGAGTGGGTCAGGATCGTGACGCCCTTGCCGATCCGCGCGCCCAGCGCCCGCAGGTACAGCACGTACAGCGGGCTGCCGGTGAACAGGATCAGCGGGTTGGCGTGCAGCAGCGCCTTGACGGTCCAGAAGCGGACGTAGGCCAGGCTCCAGACCGGGAACTCCGTCTCCTTCCAGCGGCCCACCAGCAGCCACTTCGCGACCACCGGCAGGACGCACGCGCCGGCGAACACCGCGGCGCCGAAGACCAGCGACCGCAGATAGACCGAGACCACGGCGTCGGTGGCGGAGATCCACTCGTAGCCCTTGCCCAACACCAGTCCGGCGAGCAGGCAGTAGGCGGCGAAGACGAGCAACTGGAGCGCACCGCACAGGAGATAGCGCGGGGTGGAGCCGGGCGGAGTCGTCGGGACCGCGACCTCGGCGGTCGGCGCGGCGGCCGGTGCGGTGTCGAGGGCCGCGGCCAGGCGGCGGATCGTCGGATGGCCGTAGACGTCCTTCATCGACACCGACGGCAGATCCTCGCGCTTCCTGACGCGGGCACAGAAGTGGGCCATGACAAGGGAGTTGGCGCCGAGATCGTCGAAGAAGTGGCTGTCGACCGGTATGTGTTCCTTGCGTACTACACCGGCCAGCACCTCCGCGAGGACGCTCTCGGTGACAGTGTCGGTTTTTCCCACCACGTGTGCTCCTTACTGGTTTTACATGCTTTACGAGCTTTGTGAGCTCTGCGGTTCCACCGACGGCCGGGTAACTTGACGCGCCTTTCCGGCGATCACGGCGATGCCGGCCTCCAGCGGTCCCCGGCCCACCGCGCGCCGCCAGCAGACGGCGAAGAGCAGTGAGCCCAGGGCGAGCAGGCCGTAGAGAAGGTCGGGGGAGTTGCCGAGGGCGCCCGTGGCGAGGAGCAGGACGTGGGCGCAGTAGAGGGTGAGCGGCATGGTGCCCGCCGCGGTGAGGGGACTGAGCAGCCGGCGGGTGGGGGTGAGCCGGGTCAGCAGGAGGGCGGCGCCGAGCAGGGCGCACGCCGAACCGAGGGTCTGGAGCAGGTCGAACGGTGAGGTCGAGTGCGGGGCGCGGGAGATGAGCGACCACCAGGTGGCGTCGTCGCCGGTGTCCCACAGCACCTCGGGCCGGGCCTCGCGCCACGGTGTGTCCGGGAACTCGGCCCGCCACAGGTGCCAGAGCCCGCCGAACTGGGTGAGCCAGACGGTGGCGGTCAGCCAGGCACCGGCCGCCAGTGCGAGCCCGCCCAGCAGCAGCCGCCGTGCGATCCGTACGGACGTCAGGTCCAGCCGGCCCACGGCGAGACCCGCGCACAGATACGTCATCCAGGCGACCACCGGGTAGTTGCCGTGCACCAGCAGATCCGAGAGCAGCCCGAGCGGATCGGTGAACAGGTTGGTGAGGACGGGATCGCCCTCGAAGGCCGGCTCGGGCAGCACACCGCGGAGAAGGTGCACGGCGACGGGGCCGGCCAGGGCCAGGGCGAGGGAGAGCGCCGCCAGGGTGCGGGGGCGCAGGCGGAGTAAGGGGATCGAGAACAGGAACAGCAGGGCGTAGAACGCCAGGATCACGTCCACGCCGAGGTCCGCGGCCCGCGAGGCATAGCCCAGCAGGAGCCCGGTGAGCCCGATCAGTGCCGCCCGGGTGGCGACCGCCGCGTACTGCGGGCGCCCCACGACCGGCCGGCGCCCGCCGGTGGTGAACGCCAGGCCCACCCCGGCCAGCAGCGCGAACGTGGCCGCCGACCGGCCGCCCGCGAACATCCACGCCGGGGTGGGCGAGCCGTCCGACGCGAAGGCTCCGTACACATGTACGGAGAACATCCCGAGCAGCGCCAGACCGCGGGCGGTGTCCACCCCGACGATCCGCGGCGCGGCGGAGTCTGCGCCGTCCGGTAATGGCTGTGGCGGCGGTGGTGTGCGCGTCAATTGATACGGAACAGGCATACGAATTCCCCGAAAAGGAGTACGAAGGAATTCGCTCCGCTGTTCAGGGCAGGGCGAAATTCCGGAACATTGGGAAAGGGTTGGATTCGAGTTCCAAATGGTGTGGATGTGTGTCGAGTGGTCGCGTGAAAATGGCGCAGGGCAGCACGGCGCGATCCGCATGGATCCCATGCGGACCACGGGTAACGCGACTGGATCGGGTCCTGGTCAGAGACCCTCGATGTCCCCCGTGTCGTGTGCGTCTGAGTCGTCCTCAGCGAACGCAACGAATGCAAGGCGGATTCTTTCGGAAACTTCACGAATGGTTCAAGGGGGTTTCAGCCATTGGCTGGTTCCAGACCGTCCTGAATTCGTGATCAAGTCGCCGACGTGTGGCGTTTACAGAAATGACCGATTCAGCGAGCGAACAAACCGGCCATCACGGTCATGACAGAAAATTCGTTCGTTTTTGTCGGGCCGAGGATGAGTGCACGCAGCCACGGCGGATACCTTTAGGTCGTGCAGCCAGCAAGTGACTCCCCACAACGGCCCTCCGGCCGTCTCCACCGGGCGCGTGCCCTCTATCGGAACGTCTCGAAGCGCAGGACCGCCTGGCTGCTGCTCAAGGACACCGTCAACTCGTGCATGGAGTACCGGATCCTGGGCCTCGCGGCCGAGGCCGCGTTCTTCACGCTGCTGTCCGTGCCACCACTGCTGCTCAGCCTCATCGGGCTGCTCGGCTACGTCGACGACTGGACCGGCACCGACACCATCACCAGCCTCGAGAACAACATCCTGGAGGCGTCCCGCACGGTCCTGTCCGACAAGGGCGTGGCCGAGATCGCGCAGCCGATCCTGCACGACGTGGTGAAGGGCGGCCGGCCCGACGTCATCTCGGTCGGCTTCCTGTTCGCCCTGTGGTCGGGCTCGCGCGCGGTGAACGTCTTCATCGACACCATCACCGTGATGTACGGCCTCGACGGCGTCCGCGGCATCGTCAAGACCCGAGTGATGTCGTTCCTGCTGTTCATCGTGGGCCTGCTGATCGGCTCGGTCGCGCTGCCGCTGATGGTCGCCGGGCCCGACGCGGTGGTGGGGGTCGTGCCCTGGTCGGAGACCCTCGTGCAAGTCCTGTACTGGCCCGTGGTGATCGTCCTGTCCGTCGTCTTCCTGACGACGCTCTACCACGTGTCCGTGCCCGTGCGCTCGCCCTGGATCGAGGACGTGCCCGGCGCCCTGGTGGCACTGGCCATGTGGGTGCTCGGCAGCTTCCTGCTGCGCATCTACATCACCAGCACCATCGAGGGCGCGACGATCTACGGCTCGCTCGCCGCCGCCGTCGCCGTACTGCTGTGGATCGGCGTGTCCGCCTTCGCCGTCCTGGTCGGGGCCGCGGTCAACGCCGCGATCGACCGGATCTGGCCGACCGCCGCCACGGCCGCGGCCCGCGCCTCCAACGAACGGCTGCGCGAGGCCCAGGTCGCCGAGTACGCGGCCCGGACGGCCGCCGTCCGCGACGCCGACCACGACCATGATCCCGACGACCCGGACATGCCCTCGGAGTTCCCGGAACGCTGGTCGCGCTTCCTCCCCCCGGAGGACGTGACCTCCCGCCTGCGCACCCACGCCAAGAGCACGCATCCACCGCGCAAGCGCGAGGGGTCTTGAGGGGTCTGCCGGTCGAGGGGGAGGACCTGAGCGGTCCGGCGACCGAGCGCGGAGGTCTCTGAGCGGTTCGCCGGCTCAGGCCTTCCAGGTGCCGGACGCCGCGGCCTCCCGGGCGAAGTCCGCGAAGTCGCGCGGCTCGCGGCCGAGGATCTCCTGAACGCCGTTCGACAGACGGGAGTTGCGGCCGTCCAGCAGCGTGCCGAACACCTCCACCAGGAACTCCGCCTCCGGCTCCGGCACCCCGAACCCGGCCAGCCGCGCCCCGTACTCGCGCGGCGACACCGCCCGGTACGTCAGCTCACGCCCCGTCGCCCGCGCGATCTCCGCGACCCCGTCCCCGAAGGTCAGCAGCCGCGGCCCCGAGACCTCGACCTCCTGCCCCACATACCGCTCGCCCGCCGTCAGCACGGCCACCACCACGTCCGCGATGTCCCGCACGTCGATGAACGGCTCCCGCACCTCACCGCCGGGGAACACCAACTCCCCGCTCTGGCGCAGCTCTTCGACCAACGGCCCCTCGCTGAAGTTCTGCGCGAACCACGCGGCCCGTACGACCGTCCAGTCCGCACCGGACTCCTTCAGCCCCGCCTCGGTGGGCCGCGCCTGGTCCTCGCCGCGCGCCGACAGCAACACCAGCCGCCGTACGCCCAGTTGCACCGCCTCGCGTGCCAACAGCCCCACGTCCCGGGCCGCGTCCGGCGATCCCACATCCGACGGATAGGCCAGATAGGCCGCGTCCGCGCCCCGCAGCGTGTTCGCCCACGTCGACCGGTCCGCCCAGTCGAAACCCTGCGCACGCGACGCCGCCCGCACCGTCAGACCCGCCGCCTCCGCGGCCTGCGCCACCCGGCTCCCGGTCCGCCCGGAGGCCCCCGTCACCACGACCGTCATACCCTGCTCGCTCTGCGTGTTGTCTGTCATGCGAGCCAGTCAACTGCCGCACTTCACAAGGAACCATCGCTGAACGGCTCATTCCCATAATCGCGCGTCTACGCTGGCCCCATGGACGCACTCGCAGGCCTGCTGGAGGGTCCACGCGCGCGTGGCGCCTTCATGATCCGTGCGTGCTTCGACCCGCCCTGGGCGATCCGGGTCGAGGACCGCGCCCCGCTCACCGTGATGCTGATGGTCCGCGGCGACGCCTGGATCACCCCGGACACCGGACCCCCGCTGCGGCTGCACGCCGGCGACCTCGCCATCGCCCGCGGTCCCGACCCGTACACCTGCGCCGACGACCCCGCCACGCCCCCGCAGGCGCTGATCCTGCCGGGCGCGGAGTGCTCCTACCCCGACGGCAGCCCCCTCCAGGGCTCGATGGACCTGGGGGTACGTACCTGGGGCGACAACCTCGGCGGTTCCACCGTCATGCTGATCGGTACGTACCTGATGCAGGGCGAGATCAGCGGGCGCCTGCTGGACGCGCTGCCGCCGCTGCTCTCCCTCACCGGCGACGTCTGGGAGTGCCCGCTCACCTCGCTCCTCATGGAGGAGATCGGCCGGGACGAGCCCGGCCAGGAGGTCGTCCTGGACCGCCTCCTCGACCTGCTGGTCATCGCCGCGCTCAGGGCCTGGTTCTCCCGCCCGGAAGCCGCGGCACCCGCCTGGTACCAAGCGCTCGCGGACCCCGTGGTCGGCCGCGTCCTGCGGCTCCTCCAGGACGACCCCGCCCACCCGTGGACGGTCGCGTCCCTCGCCGCCAAGGCGGGCGTCTCCCGCGCGGCCCTGGCCCGCCGCTTCTCCGAGCTGGTGGGCGAGCCCCCGATGACCTACCTCACCGGCTGGCGCCTGGCCCTGGCCGCCGACCGCCTGCGCGCCTCCGACGCCACCCTCGACAGCATCGCCCGCCAGGTCGGCTACGGCAGCGCCTTCGCCCTGTCCAGCGCCTTCAAACGGGTCTACGGCGTCAGCCCCCAGGAACACCGGGCCCGCGCCGCGGACGACGCTCCGCTGGTCGGCGCGCGGTCCTGATCCCGGGAGTGGCTCGGCTCATGGGCAGGTGGAACGGGCGTCCCAGCTGACCGGCGGGGCGCGGTGGCGCGGGCGAGAGGGTCGTCTCCGGCGGGGTGGCCCGGGAGAGCGGGCTGCCTCCGGTGCGGTGGCGTGGGCGGGTGGCGCGTGTCCGGTGGGGTGGCGTGGGCGAGCGGCCTGTGCCCGGCGCGGCAGCGTGGGCGGGCGGTCCGTGTCCGGTGGGGTGGCGTGAGAGAGCGGGCTGCCTCCTTTGCGGTGGCGCGGGCGGGCGGTTCGCCTCCGGCGGGGTGGCGTGGGCGAGCGGCCTGTGCCCGGCGCGGCAGCGCGGGCGGGCGGTTCGCCTCCGGCGCGGCAGCGTGGGCGAGCGGCCCGTGTCCGGTGGCGTGGCGCGGGCGAGCGGGTCGCCTTCGGCAAGGTCGGATCAGGTGTCGCCTTCCCGGCTGTGAGGCGGCCCCCTTCGTCGTCGCCCGCTCCTGACACCGGGCGTAGCCTGGACCTCGTGTACACGGAACGGGCATCCGCGCTGACCGGCGCGGTCGTGTGGACGAACACGCCGTCCGCGGCCGCACCGGGGCGGGTGCTGCCCGACGGGTGCATGGACCTGCTGTGGCACGAGGGGCGACTCCTCGTCGCGGGACCCGACACCCGTGGATACGTCACCGAGGGCGCCCCCAGCCCCTGGGCGGGCGTCCGCTTCTATCCCGGCACGGCGCCCGCGCTGCTGGGCGTGCCCGCGCACGAACTGCGCGACCGGCGCGTGGAGCTCACCGACCTGTGGCCGACCGCCCGCGCACACCGGCTCACGGCGTGCGTGAACGCTGCGACCGACCCGGCACACGGCCTCGACGAGGCGGCCCTGCGCCTGGCGGCGGACGCCGACGCCCCCGACCCGCTCCTCGGCCACCTCGTCACGGCACTGGACGCCGGCCGCCCCGTCGCCGCCACCGCCGACGAACTCGGCCTGGGCACCCGCCAGTTGCACCGCCGCGCCCGGTCCGCCTTCGGTTACGGACCCAAGACGCTGGCCCGGGTACTGCGGCTGCAACGCGCCCTGCGACTGGCCCGCCGGGGCACGCCGTTCGCGGAGACCGCGGCCGAGGCCGGCTTCGCCGACCAGGCCCATCTGGCGCGGGACGTCAAGGAGTTGGCGGGTCTGCCGCTGGGCGAGCTGCTGCGGTAGCGGCGCGCGGACGGCCCGTACGGCGACCGCGGTCTGCTGGGCGGAGGTGCGCGGCGGTCTACTGGGGGAGTGCCGCGGACTACTGGGGGAGTGGCGCGAACTACTGAGGGAGTGGCGCGAACAGGTCGACGCCGTTGCCGTCCGGGTCGTGCACCGTCGCGTACCGCTGTCCCCAGACCGCGTCCCACGGCTTGAGCTCCCCGTCGTACCCGGCGCCGACCAACTCCTCGTACACCGAGTCGACTTCGGCGGGCGTCGCGCACCGGAAGGCGAGCGCGACCCGACCACCGCCGACCGGCGCCTGCCACCCGGCGTGGAACGAGCGGATGGTCTCCTCGGTGTCCAGGGCCAGCTTCAGCCCACCGGGCAGTTCGGCCTCGACATGGGGCAACTCCTCGGCCCCGTCCGGAAAGACGAGCCCGAGCCGACGGTAGAAGGCGAGCGAGGCGGCCAGGTCGGAGACGACGAGGCCGATCACAGAGAATTGTGGAGTCATGCGAGCACCGTAGGCAGGCCACGCCCGCCGGGTCTTGAAGGAATCGGACACGCGGGCCCGGCCCTCAGAAGGTGACCGGCCCCCGAGGCGTGTCCACCGTGAACGAGAGCCCGAACGGCCCCTCGGACAGGGCGAGTTCGGCCTCCACCGCCGCCAGCAGCGGCCGGATCTCGTCAGGGTCGGGCGCCGTCGCGGACAGGGCCAGCAGGGGAGTGGCGGGCAGCGAGGACGCCGTCGGGTGGTCGGAGTCCTGCCAGTCGATGAGGAACGGCACCAGACCGGACGGATGCGCGGTGTCGCCGTCGGTCAACCGCCACTCAAGCAGCGTGCCGTCGGGCCGGCGCCGGCTCATCGGGTGGATGCGCCCGGGATCGTAGCCCCGCGCACGGGCACCCTCGACCGCCGCGTCCAGGTCGGCCGGGCTGATCGCCCAGGTCACCGTCCGTGCCACGGCCAACTCGTCGACGTCGAACGGGCGGGGACCGCTCGGCTCCGGCTGCTCCGGGTCGGGCCCGATGATCTCCAGATAACTGCGGCCACCCAGTGCCACAAGGTAGTTGCGGGTGCCGAAGCCGACATGCACACCGCCGGGCGCGGGCGCCACACCGGTGCGCCGCGTGAAGTCGGCGACCGTCGCGGCCAGATCGGGGGTCGCGAGGACGAGATGGTCCAGTCGCGCGGGAATGGCGTTCATCGCAGCAGAGGCTACGGGGCAAGGTGGCTTGAATGGAACACCTGTGCGGCGAGGAGGGCGGGTCCTTCGCCCGGGCTCTCGCCCGACCGCTCCCGATCAGTCGCCGTGGGTGAGCGTGCCGTCCTCCGACATCCTCGGGTGCAGCTTCATCGGACCGTACGCGTCCACGTCCGAAGGGCGGGGAGACTCCGGACCCTTGGGGCCGGTGCGGAGGATGCGCTCCACCCGGCAGATCCGGAAGAGACGGTCGTCGACGCGGAACTCGTCCGCACGCCCGAGGGCACGGAACTCCTCGGCCGCCGCCGCGTACCTGGCCTTGGTCCTGTCGTCGAGGCTGTACAACAGCGCCCACACCTCGGCCAGCCCGTCGTACAGCATCTGGCGGGCCGCGTGCGGGGTCGGTGCCAGGACGCCGAGCGGTCGCCAGCCGCCCTCGCGCTCGACCCGCTCGACCACACCGAAACCGGTGGGGAGCAAGACCGGTTCGGGGTGAGTGGCGACGGACTTCTCGGAGTCCGTACGGACCTCGACGGGGAAGTGGGCGCCCGTGTACGTGAAGGCACGCAGCCCGAGTTGGATCGCCCCCGCGGACGGGCCCTCGGCGAGCCCCGGATCGATCGTGAAGCCGATGTCCCGCAGCTTGTGGTCGCGCGCCTGCCGGTCCCAAAGCCGGATCGTCGGCTCGGGGTCGGTGGGCCGGGGCGGCTCAGGACCGCCGTCGCCGATCCGCGCGAACTCGTCCCCGCGCACCACCCGGTAGCGCACCCCGCAGGCCGTCACCTCGTCCGCCCGCTCGCGCTCCAACACGGCGACGCCCGCGAGCAGTTCACGCCGTACGGCCCGGTCGTCGGTGTCGTCCTTCGCGGTGAAGAACAGATACGACTGCAACCCGTCCCGCGCCATCTGCGGCACCCGGTCCACGACCGGCTTCAGCACCCGCCACTGGGGTCCCACCGCCGGATCCTGGGCGGCGATCCCGAACACCGGTCCACGCAGGGCGAGTCGGGGATAGCGCCGGGCACCCTCCATCGCGTCGGCCTCGCGCACCCAGGCGGCGGGGTCGTCACGACGGATCAACTCCTCGTGGAGCGCGTCGATCTGTTGCTGCCAGTCATCGGACATGAACGCATTGTGCCGAGTCCACCGGGCGTGGGCACCCGAACCGACGCAACTTCCACCGGGGTTGGAAAGGAAGTGGTAGACGCTAGGACCGCGGACGTGCCGTACTGCTCCGCTCCACCAACCGCGTCGACAACTCCGTACGTGTGCTCTCCGGGCGTTCGCCCTCCATCATGCGGACCAGCAGCCGCAGGGCCGTGGCCGCCATCTCGGCCAGCGGCTGGCGGACCGTGGTGAGGGCCGGGGCGATCCAGCGGGACTCGGGCAGATCGTCGAAACCGACCACGCTGACGTCGTCCGGCACGCTCAACCCCCGTTCCGCCAGGGCCTCGTAGACACCCAGCGCCATCCGGTCCGAGCACACGAACACGGCCGTCGGCGGCTCGCGCAGTTCGAGCAGGTCCAGCATCCGCCGCCGGGCCACGCTCTCGTCGAAGCCGGCGTGCCGGACGTACTCGGCACGGTGGCGCACCCCGGCCGCCGCGAGCGCCGAACGGTAGCCGGCCACCCGCGCGCTGCTGCACATCTTGTGCTGATGGCCCGCGACGACCGCGATCCGCTCATGGCCGAGGGCGAGCAGATGCTCGGTGGCGGTGACCCCGCCCTGCCAGTTGGCCGCGCCCACCGACACCACACCCGGCGGCGGTTCGAGCACCGGGTCGATCAACACGTAAGGGATCCGGCGCTGTTCAAGCCAGGAGTACTGGGCCGGCGTCAGCTCGGCCAGATTGAACAGCACCCCGGACGAACCGCGCACGACCAGCTTGTCCAGCCAGCCGCGCTCCGGCTGCCCTGTCCTGGTCCGGTTCAGCGCCGCCGAGACCACGACCTCCAGGCCCGCGTCGTGCGCCGCCGCCTCCACCCCGTGCAGCACGGCCCCCGACCAGGAGGTGTCGAGCGCGTGGACCACGAGGTCGACCAGACCGGGCACCTTCGTCGTGTCGAAGCGGGGTCTGCGCACATAGCCGAGCCGGTCGAGCGCCTCTGTCACCCGCCGACGCGTCTCGGGCGCCACGTCCTCCCGCCCGTTGACCACCTTGGACGCGGTCGGCACGGACACCCCCGCCTCACGGGCCACGACCGCCAGCGTCGGCCCCGCGGCCACGCTCGCATTCCCCGTACGGACCATCGGGAACCACCTCTCCGGCCCGCCCGAGGGCCACCGAAAATTTCGACCAGCGACGAAGCGGTAAGCGCTTCCTACCCTAGGTTCACCGCAACGCACCGGGAAGAGGTTGGACTTCGCAGGCTTGGAACGTCCCTGACTTTCGAAACTTCGAACAGGGTGGCTACCGACAGTTGAGCCGAAACCCGCTGAAGTCGGCGGTGAACGCGGCGTCGACGAGGTCCACGGCATGGATGCCGACCATCGCACCGGTGAAGCGCAGCTTGGTCCCGTAGTCGTCGGAGAGCTTGCCGAAGTCGAGCACGGGTCCTACGGGAGTACGCGCATGGCCGCCCTGGGCAGTTGGAGTAGCGCTGCCCCCGAGGGCGTACCAGAAGCGCGCTTCCACGCCGTCCACCGTCACCCCGAGCGTCAGCGGCCCGTCCGCATCCGCGTCGATGTCGACCACGGCCGCCTGCCGAGTGGCGGACTCCTCGCGCTCGACAAGACGGAGGACGGTACGACCCTTCCCCTGCCACTGCTGCCCGTGCTGCCCTTCGCCCTCGGGCTCCGCCCAGGTCACGTCGAGGCTCACGTACGCCTCGGTGTTGTACCAGAGCACCAGCCCCGCGGCCTGCGTGAACGTCCGCGGCCGAGCCTCGACGGTGACCTCGGCCTCCGCCCGGTGCTCGGTGATCCGCTGGGCGAGCAGACTGTGCGCCCACCGCGACTCGGGCCCGTGCCGACCGCGCAGCCGGATCCAGCCGGGCCGGGCACGGGCGTCGGCCCATGAGGGATCGGGATATCCGCGCGGGGAACTCCACGGCCAGCCCAACTCGTCAGAGGGCAGGCCCGTCGGCACATCAGGACGTGGAGGCGAAGCGCGAGGCGTCACTACGTCGACCTCGACCGCCGGATGATGGCCGCCCTGCCGAAGCCGGGGCCACCCCTCCTCGTCCCACACCAAGGCCTGGACCGCAGTTTCCCGCCCGAGCGGACAGCGCGGTCCGCCACCGCTGTCCAGCGGACGGGCCGTCAGATGGCTCAACACCCACTCCCCGCCCGGCAGTTGGACCAGCTCCCCATGCCCCGCCTTCTGCAACGGCAGCGAGGGATCGTCCCGAGAGGTCAGCAACGGCCGATCGTCGAGCACGTACGGACCTGTGAGCGCGCGGCTCCGCGCCACCCGCACGCCGTGCTCGAACCCCGTACCCCCCTCTGCGAGCACCAGGTAGTACCACCCGTCCCGGCGCACCAACTTGGGCCCCTCGATGAGGCGTTCGTGCTGCACCAGCAGATGGGTGCCGCCGATCGGAGCCAGCGTCTCGCGGTCCAACTCGCTCAACACGATGCCGGCGAACCGCCGCCCACCCGGACGATGGTCGTTCTGCAGATTGAGCAGCCACAGCCGACCGCCCTCGTGATAGAGCGCGGGATCGAATCCATGACTGGCCACCCGCCGAGGAGCGCTCCACTCGCCACCCACCTCAACGGCCGTACTGACATGGACATCCGCGTCGAAGTACGCCGTCCCGACCGAGCGCACGACCGCGTACACCACCCAGAACCGCTCAGCGTCCCAGCTCAGCGAGGGCGCCCAGATGCCACCCGAGTCGGGCACCCCGGCCAGCGAGTCGCCGGGTACGGCGCCGCGGACATGGCCGGCGTACTCCCAGTGCGCGAG
Source organism: Streptomyces sp. NPDC001002 (assembly GCF_053599215.1). Lineage (NCBI taxonomy): Bacteria > Bacillati > Actinomycetota > Actinomycetes > Kitasatosporales > Streptomycetaceae > Streptomyces > Streptomyces sp. NPDC001002. The sequence continues at coordinate 28,192 of NZ_JBSFLV010000016.1, forward strand.
ATCGCGGGAACGGTGGATCGGAATGGTCGGGAACCACTCGAAGGAACTGTTCGCCACGTAGTACCAGTCACCGACTCGCACCATGGAGGGATCGGGGGCGAAGCCACGGAGAACAGGGTTGCGCAGCAAGGTCACTTGAGGGGGCACGGCGGGGCTCACTTGAGGGCTCCGAGGGTGACTCCGGTGCGCCAGTACCGCCGCATGGCGACCATCATGATGGCCATCGGGACGATGGAGAGCAGCGCGCCGGTCAGCACCAGGCTGGTGAGGTCGACGCCGGACTCCAGGCGTTTGCCGGACCAGTTGTACAGGCCCAGGTTGAGGGTCCAGTTCTCCTCGCCGCGCAACACGGTGAGCGGCAGGAAGAAGGCGTTCCAGGTGTTGACGAAGGCCAGCAGAAAGACGGTCGCCCCGCCGGTCGTCATCATCCGCAGCACGATGCTGAAGAAGATCCTGAGCTCACCGGCCCCGTCGATCCGGGCGGCCTCCAGCAGTTCGAAGGGGATGGTGGCCTCGGTGTACACCTTGGCGAGATAGACGCTGAACGGATTGATCAGACACGGAATCAGCATCGCCCACGGGGTGTCGACGAGCCCGATCTCCGAGAACATCAGATACAGCGGCAGCGTCAGCAGCGCGATCGGGATCAGAAACGACCCCACCACACACGCGAACACCAGATTCCGCCCCGGGAATTGAAAGCGGGCGAGCCCGTACCCGGTGGCGAGGGCGAGCAGCGTCCCGCCGAGGGAGCCGACACCGGCGTAGAGGAACGAGTTGGCGGTCCACCGCAGGAAGATCCCGTCCTCGTAGGTGAACAACTGCCGCAGATTCCCCCACAGATGCCACCCGGAGAACCACAGCCCATTGCTCTGATAGAGCCCCGTACGGTCCTTCGTCGAGGCGACGATCAGCCACCACACCGGAAAGAGGCTGTAGACACTCGCCAGCACCAGCCCGACGAGCAGAAACCGCTGCCCGCCCCGCGACCGCGAAGCCCGGTCCGGCGCACTGATCCTGCCCAACTGCCGTACTTTCGCCCGCGGTTCCTCGGTGAGCGTCATCAGTCGACCTCCCTCGAAGTGAGCCGATAGAAGAGGAAGGAGGCAACGCCGAGAATGAGAGCCAGCAGAACCGACAGAGCAGCGGCGTAGTGGTAATTGCCGGCGTTGAACGCCTGGTTGTAGATGATCATGATCGGCGTGAAGCTGTCGCTGACCGTCTGCGGAGTGATGTTCCGGAACAGCGCGGGCTCGTTGAAGATCTGCAGCATCTGAATCACGGACAGCATCCCGGTGAGCACCAACGCGCCCCGCACATAAGGAATCTTGATACTCACGGCGATCCGCGGCTCCGAGGCCCCGTCCAGCCGAGCGGCCTCGAACAGCTCACGCGGCACGCCCTGGAGTGCCGAGTAGATGATGACCATGTTGTAGCCGATGCCGTGCCAGGTCAGCAGGTTGCCGATGGACGGCCACACCATCGAGGGCGCGAAGAAGTTCCAGTCGAAGCCGAACACCTTGCCCAGTGGCGTGAGCGGACCGACGGCCGGGCTGTACAGATTGATCCACACGAGCGCGGCGACCACACCCGGGATCATGTACGGCACCAGCAGCACGAGCCGGAACCGGCTCGCGGCCCGGGAGGCGAGCGCGTCGAGGAACAGCGCGAGCAGCAGGCTGATGAGGAGCATCACCGGGATCTGCACACAGGCGAACAGCACCACCCGCAGCACGGACCCCATGAACGCCGAATCGGTCAGCCCCTGCTGGTAGTTGTCGAACCCGGCGAACTTCTCGGTCGACCCCCCGAGCCCCAGCCCGGACTGCTGCTCACGGAAGAGCGACTGGTAGACGGCGTACCCGATCGGGAGCAGATACAGAAAGACGAAGCCGAGCTGGAAGGGCACCGTGAAGGCGGCGCCCTTCCAGCGCAGTGAGCGAGTCATCGTGGTTCGCCCTCAGCCTCTAGCCCTCGACACTGATGCCGCGGGACTTCAGGTCCTTGACCGTCCACTCCTGCATGTGCGCCAGCAGGTCGGTCACCTTCTGCTCCTTGCTCACGACCTTGGCCCAACCGGCCTGCATCTCGGTGAACATGGCGGTCCAGTCGGGCCCGAAGGTCCAGTCGGTCGTCACGGTTCCCAGGCTCTCGGTCACCACCTTCTGCGCGGCCTGGTAGTTACTCCCGAGCAGCTTCTCGGAGACGGCCTCACCCACGTACGACTGACTGTCGGCCAGCGCCGGCATCACCCCGTTGCCGGTGGTGGGGGAGGCCATCGTCTTCACGGCACCGGCGTCGGTGGACATCCACAGAGCGGCCTGCGCGGCTTCCTGGACGTGCTTGCACTGCTTGGTCACCAGCGTCACGCTGCCGGTCAGATTGGTCCCCGCGGGCGTCTTGGCCGCCTCACCCGCATAGGTCGGCCACGGCGAAAGGGCCCACTTCCCGAAAGACTTGGTGAAGTTCTGCACCATGCCGGCCATCTGCCAGGTCGAGATCTGCCGGGTCGCGGTCCCGCCCTCGTCGTAATTGCGCTGCACGGCGGCGTAGTCGGCGAAGGACAGCTTCGAGTTCAGATCACCGTCGATGATCTCCTGAATCACCTTGGCGGCCTTCAGACTTCCCGCGTCCTGGAAATCCACCTTCCAGGAGTTGCCGTCGATGGCGTACCAGTGCGCCCCGGCCTGCATGGCGAGCACCTCTAGCGTGCTCGGGTCCTCGCCGGCGAAGTTGGTGATCTTCACCCCGTGCTTCTTCAGCACCTTGCCCGCGGCGATGAAGTCGTCCCATGTGACCGGCGCGGCGATCCCGTACTTCTTGAAGAGGTCGGTCCGGTAGATGGTGAAGTTCGGCGAGGAACTCGTAGGCACGCCATACGACTTGCCCTGCACCTGAGCACTGGCCCACGCACCCCCGTTGAACTTCCTCTTGCTGGCGTCCACGTACTGGCTGATGTCGGCGAGCGCCCCCTGCGAGACCCAACTGGTCACGTACTCGGCGGTGTTCTGCACGAGACAGGGCGCGTTGCCCGCCTTCACGGCGTTGGTCAGCTGCTTCTGCATGGTCAGCTGGTCGGTCACCTTGGTGTACTTGAGCTTGACGTCCTTGTGCGCGGCGTTGAAGGCCTTGACGACCGCCTCCTGACCGTTGGCCCAGCCCCAGAAGGGCAGGGTGACCGGACCGGACGACTTGGTGTCGTCCCCCGAGTCCGACCCGCCACAGGCGGCGAGCAGACCCGTCAGCGCGATTCCGGCGACGGCGGCGTGGGCGAACCTTCTCCGGGAGCTGGTGAAGTTCATCTGACCGTGATCCTTCGGGGATTGGGCGTTCTCAGAGGAAGGGGGGCGCTGCGGAAGATGTAGAAAGCGGTTGTCGTGAAGGTAGGTCGGCGGTCAGGCCCGTAGCAAGAGGTGTGCGCGAACTTCTTCGCTGAGGTTGGGAAATGCGCTGGTGGAGAGCGGAAACCGGTTACGAAACGATAGGCAACCGGTTCCTGAAACGCGACGCAACCCCGGTGACCAACCGCTCTTCTCGGACCGGCAGGCGCCTAACGCTCCGCGTGATCCGCGTGCTGTCCGCGCGAGCCCTCGGGCCGCCGGATCCACGCGTCCAGCAGCCGCAGCGCCTCTTCGGAGCTGGAGCCTTCGGCGGCGGTGTAGACACTCAGCCGTTGGTCCGGGTCGGCGGGCGTGGTGAGGGACTCGTAGGTGAGGGTGAGCGGGCCGACGACCGGGTGGTGGAAGTGTTTGCTGCCGTGCGTGTGCCGGTACACGTTCTGGTCGGCCCACCAGCGGCCGAAGTCCTCGTCCGCGATGGAGAGTTCACCGACGAGTTCCGCGAGGAGCGGATCGTGGGGATGGCGTCCGGCATCGAGCCGGAGCGAGGCGACGATGTCCTGGGCGTGGGTGTCCCAGTGCGTGTACAGCGAGCGGGCGGTCTCGTCGCGGAACATGAACCGCACCAGGTTCCGCTCGCGGTGCGGCAGCGCGTCGAAGTCGGTGAGCAGCGCACGGGCCATCCGGTTGGACGCGAGGATGTCCATTCGCCGCCCCAGCACCAGGGCGGGGGTGTGCTCAAGGATCCGGAGCATGTCGCGCAGCCCCGGGCGGACCGGCTGCGGGCGCGTCGCCGCGCGGCGGGGACTCCCCGCGGAAGGCTTGGCGAGCTGGAACAGATGGGCGCGTTCGACGGGGTCGAGGCGCAGCGCGCGGGAGATGGCGTCCAGCACGGACTCGGAGACGTTCATCCGGCGTCCGCGCTCCATGCGTACGTAGTAGTCGACGCTCACGCCTGCCAGCCGCGCGATCTCCTCGCGGCGCAGTCCTGGCACGCGTCGGGACCCACCGTCGTCGGACAGGCCCGCCTGGCGCGGGGTGATCCGCGCCCGCCGGGAGCGGAGAAACTCACCGAGAGCCGTGTTGCGGTCCATACCGTTCACGATAGGACCCGAGATCGCCCCCACGGCCGGCGAGAGGGGGACTGACAGTCCCCCGGTCCGGCCGTCCCCAGGGCCGAGCGGACCCCCCGGAAGCCGATCGGCGGCCGATTCCGGTGCTGAAGTGGAACGTGTCGAGACCGGCCGGGGCCCAACCGCCCCCCGCTCGGCGTCCGTTCGCATCGCACGAAGGGGAACTCCCGTGTCGGACACCAAGACATTCCTGATCACCGGCGTCAGCACCGGCCTGGGCCGCGCACTCGCACGCGCCGCGCTGGCCGCGGGCCACCGGGTGGTGGGCACGGTGCGCACGCCCGCCGACGCCCAGGCCTTCGAGGCGCTGGCCGGCGACGCGCACGCCCGCATCCTGGACGTGACCGACCACGACGCGGTGAACACGGTCGCGGACGAGACCGAGCGCGACCTGGGCCCGGTCGACGTACTCGTCGCCAACGCCGGATACGGCCACGACGGCCTCTTCGAGGAGTCGTCGATGGAGGACCTGCGCCGTCAGTTCGAGGTGAACGTCTACGGAACCGTGGCGGTGATCAAGGCCGTGCTGCCGCACATGAGGGAGCGCCGTTCGGGCCACATCGTCGCCGTCACCTCGATGGGCGGGCTGATCACCATGCCGGGCCTCAGCTTCTACCACGGCAGCAAGTTCGCGGTGGAGGGCATCCTCGAATCGCTCGGAAAGGAGGTCGCCGATCTCGGCATCCATGTCACCGCCGTCGAGCCGGGCAGCTTCCGGACCGACTGGCTCGGCCGCTCGATGACCCGCGCACCCCGCGCGATCGCCGACTACGACGAGCTGTTCGAGCCGGTGCGCGCCCGCCGCGTCCACGGCAGCGGACAGCAGCCGGGCGACCCGGACAAGGCCGCGGCCGCCGTACTGCGCATCGTGGCGGCCGACCGCCCGCCCACGCACCTGCTGCTCGGCCCCGACGCGCTTCGGCTGGTCCGGGCCGGACGCGACGCCTTCGAGCGCGACCTGTTGGCCTGGGCCGAACTGTCGGCCTCCACCGACTTCGACGACACCAGCGGGTCCGCCTGACGGCACGGGCTGTCGGGCCCCCGGCGCGGGGCCCGGACAGCGACCGTCATCGCTGAGCCCTCCAGAACGACCTCTCCACCCGTCCTGCACCCTCTGAGCCCGTCAGTTCAACAGAGCGGCCGTGAACAGATCACGGTGATCCACCAGCCACCCCTAGATGCGGTCCCAACGCTGCCAACCACCGCGCTCGGACAAGGCGTTGGCGTACACGGGGTCGCCATCCGCCACCCGGTCGGCGACGAAGGCCCGGCAGGACGCGGTGGCCTGTTCGATGACGCCGGGCAGTTCGGCCCGCTCGTGCGGGGAGAGACCGTAGCTGTCGGCGAGGATCCGCAGTCGCGCAGGGGCGTCCAGCCCCGCGGGATAGAGAGCGGCCGCGGACGCGGGATCGAGCATGGGAACCCAGTAACGGGCGGTCATGGCGAGGTCCCACACGGCGCGGCCGGGGGCGGCCAGATCGAAATCGATCAGTGCCTCGGCACGGCCGTCAAGGAAGACGACATTGTCCGGACACACATCGTTGTGGCACAGCATGATCCCGCCCGCAGGGTCGGCCAGGGCCCGGGGCCACTCCGCGCCGGCGTCGACGGCGATGTCCGCGCCGACGTCGTGCAGGCGCCGCAACAGACTTCCCACCGACCTCAACGCGGTCTCCGTCATCACCCAGCGCGGGTAAGGCGGGAGAGCGACGTCACCGGGGATGAAGGTCAGCTGCTCGCGGCCGTCCGCAGTGAGACAAACCGGCGTCGGAGCCGCGTCGAACCCATGCTTTCTGAGCGCGAGGAAATGAGCATGGAGAGCACGAGCGGTACGCGGCGCCGGGCGCTCCACCACACCACCGCGACGGAAGACCGCACCGGCGTTCACCATGCCGCCGACCAGGGGGTCGCCCTCGTCCGTCTCGCCCTCGTCCGTCATGTCGATGACGCTACCGGCGGGCCGGCGGCCGCACGGAGTTGCGCACGACGACATGGGTGCCCAGCACCACATGGTCGCCGTCACCGCCCTTGCGCCGCCCCGCCCCACCCTCACGCCGGTCGGCGACCGCACGCAGGGCCACCCGGCCCATCTCCTCGTACGGGACGTGCACGGTGGTGAGTTGAGGGGTCAGCTGGGAGGCCAGCGGGATGTCGTCGTAGCCGACGATGGAGACGTCCTCGGGCACCCGCAGTCCCCCCGCCCGCAGCGCCTGCATGGCCCCCGCGGCGACGACGTCCGTCCCGGCGAGCACGGCGGTGAATTCCAGCCCCGCCCCCAGACTCTCCTCCACGGCCTCGTACCCGTGCTCGTAGTCATAGGGCCCGTGCCGCACCATGCCCGCCTCGAAAGGCACCCCGTACGCCTCGAAGGCCCGCTGAGCCCCCCTCAACCGCCCTTGAGCGGTGGTGAGTTCGGCATGCCCCGGCAATACCAGCACCCTCCGATGCCCGGCCGACAACAGATGGCTGGCCATGGCATAGGCGCCGCCCTCGTTGTCGTAGTCGACGGTCGTGGCCGGCACGTCCCCCTCCAACGGAGGCCGCCCCACCAGCACCAGATGCGAACCGGCGGCATCCAGAGATCGAGCGAACCGGGCCATGCGCAACTGGTACTCGTCGTAGTCGTAAGCACCGCCCAGCAACACCACAGCGGCGACGCCCTGTTGGCGCATCAGATTGACCAGCGCCAACTCCCGCTCGGGGTCGTCACCCGTCGTCCCCACCAACGACAGCCACCCCCTCAGCGTCGCGGCACCCTCAACTCCCTTGGCGACGTGGGCGAAAGCAGCGCCAGTGATGTTGTTGATGAGAATGGCGACGGTCGGGGTCCCGCCCCCGGCCAGCGACCGGGCATGCGCATTGGTGACGTAGTCCAGGTCCTGCACGACCTTCATCACCCGCCGCCGCAACTCCTCCGACACCGGATAGTTCCCGGACAACACCCGCGAGACACTCGCGACGGAGACACCGGCCCGCTCGGCCACGTCACGGATGGTGGCCCGCCCGATATCACCGGCAACCTTGCGCTGACTCACGGCCAGGACTCCTCGAACTCACAGGCCAGACCCCACCGGAACAGATCAGTCACCGGCTCAGAAACCGTATCCCATCCAATTCGCCGCCCCCGCAAACCACCACAGGCAGACGGCAACGGCCCACCAACGGTTCGTGTGCCAACGCGCCGGCCGCGAGGGAGCCGTAGGGGCGCGCCGGTGTCGAGACGGCGAACGCGCGGAGGCGCGAAGCGCTGAGCACGATCGCCGTCTCGACACCGGCATAGAGCGCCCCGAAGGCGACCGAGCAAGAAATTCGGCACGGCACCTGCAAAAGCAACCGCAAAACGCCGTGCCCTAGAGGGCCGCCCACTCAACCACCAAGCACACAAACCCAGTTCACCCACCTCAGATCAAGCCACGTCAATCCAACCCACCCACACCAAACGCCCCCAACTCAAGCCACCCGAACCAAATCCACATACCGCACCTCATGCCCCAACCCCACCCCCTCCGCCACCCGCTCCAGCTCCTCCACGACGATCAGCCCAAGTCGCTCCAGCTCGTTCCCGAGGGACCCGGCGATATGGGGCGTGAGGAAGACATTGGGCAGCCGATACAGGGGGGACCCCCCAGGCAAAGGCTCAGGCTCCGTCACATCAAGCACCGCACACAGCCGCCCCGAGACCAACTCCTCCACCAACGCATCAGGATCGACCAACGCCCCCCGAGACGTATTGATCAGCACCCCTCCGTCCCGGATCAACGCAAGCCGTGCCGCATCGAGCATCCGATAGGTCTCCGGAATATCAGGCGCATGCAGCGTCACGATGTCACTCCGCCGCAAGAGCTCCTCCAACCCCACCAACTCAGCCCCCAACACCTCCGCTTGACTCACCGTCACATACGGGTCGTACAGCAGCACCGAAAAATCAAACGGCCGCAACAGCTCCAGCAACCGCCGTCCCACCCGAGACGCCCCGATGACCCCGACCCGACGCCCGACATTGCCCGTCCCCGCGGTCTCCGCATGCGACGGATACCGGTGCTCCGCACGGAACCGCTCGCGATGAGTGAACGCGTCCTTCCCGCTGAGCAGGATCATCGCCAGCGTGTACTCCGCGACCGGCAGCGCGTTGCCGGTCACCGCGCTGGAGACGGTGATCCCGCGTTCCCACACCGCGTCCCCGACCAGTGAGCGGACGGAGCCGGCGGCGTGCAGGACGGTGCGGAGCCGGGGTGCGGCGGCCAGGACGTCGGCGTCGAGGCGGGGACAGCCCCAGCCGGTGATCAGGACGTCGGCGTCGGCGAGGGCGCCGGCCACCGCCGGGTCGGCGAAGTCCCGTACCACGAGCGTGGGGTCGAGGTCCGAGGTGTGGGTCAGCCGGGCCATGAGCGGCGGCGGGAAGAGCAGGGGAAGGTGCACCGGATCCATCGCGAACACGGCCCTGGGCTGCGGGTTGGGCATGACTCTCCTGACCACGAGATCTGACCACGGGACGGAAACATTTTCAGAAAGCGCCTTCTACCGTAGATCTACCGTAGGTCTCCCGAGAAGGACCGGTCAATCACTCGGACCGAAGGCCAACCGGTTGCTGGATCGGTTGCCGGATCCACGACGAACCCACCCCCACACCCCCCACCACCCAGCACCCCCAGAGTTTTCGAAACTTGGTCATCCCTCTTGACGCCCCCAGCGGCCGGAAGGAAGCTCCCTCCACTGCCTGTAGAAACCGGTTCCCGAAAACTTCTCAACGCAGAGACGTCATCTCGACGCTGAGACGCAGAGACTCGGAGGGTTCATGCACACCCAGGCCGGTGCTCCGCCCAGCCGCCGCCGTTTCCTCGCCCTGTCGGCGGGTGGCGCCGCGGTCGGCGCGGCGGCGTTGAGCGGCTGCGCCCTGCAAGTGGCCGGTGCCGCGACCGGCGGTGGCGAGCGCGTCACCGTGATGGCCAAACTCGACGACATCGCACCGGAGTTGATCCAGCAGGCGCAGAAGGAACTCGGCATCGGGATCACAGTCGTCCAGGACGACATCACCCGCCTGATCGCGATGCTCACCAACGGCAGCCCGCCGGACCTGGTGCGCGGCAGCGGCGCGCTCGACACGCCATACTTCGCCGCCCGGGGCGTGGCCGAGAACCTCGACCCGTACTTCGCGAAGTCGACCGTCCTCAAGGTCGACGACCTGGACCCGGCCAACGACCTGTGGCGTTACGACGGCCGGACCCAGGGCAAGGGCCCCCGCTACGGCATGGCGAAGGACTTCTCGCAGGACGCGATGTTCTGGTACAACGCGGCGCTGTTCGACAAGGCCGGCGTCGACTACCCGCCCGACACCGAGCCGATCACCTACGAGGCCTGGCTGGAGAACGCCAAGCGTCTCACCCAGCGCAAGAACGGCCAGACCACCGTCTACGGCGGCAGTTACAACGGCCTGGGCCTCGGCATCCTCTTCACCAACCTCACGGCCGCGGCCGGCGGCAGCCTCTTCTCCGCCGACTTCAGCCGCGTCGACTTCACCACCCCCGAAGCCCGTAAAGCCCTTGCCTGGTACGTCGATTACGCCAAGGCCAGGGTCGGACCGAGCCTCGTCCAGCCCAACCCCGACGGCTGGGACGGCCCCACCTATGTCGCGAACCGGATGGCCATGTCCGGCAGCGGCTACTGGCTGGGCGGCATGATCAACGCCGAGCCGAAGCTGGCCGAGGTGTCCCGCCTCGCACCCGCGCCGGTCTTCGAGGGCGGCCCGCGGCTCAGTTCCTGCCAGGGGGCCACCGGCATGTGGATGCCGAAGAAGGCGCGCAACAAGGACGCGGCCTGGCGGGTCTTCGAGTGGTTCTTCGGCGAGGGACCCGCCAAGGCGCGCGCCGAGGGCGGCTGGGGGATTCCGAGCCTGAAGTCGCTCCAGCCGCTGATGCCGCACAAGGAGGACTACCAGCAGCGCGCCATCGAGGTGCAGAAGGCCGAGTCGAAGCACTTCTCGGTGACTCCGTTCACCCCGTACATCAAGTGGGACGCGCTGGAGGCCCTCATCAACCAGGTTATTCCGGCCGCGATGAACGGCCGGATCTCCGTAGACACCCTCGCCGGACGCCTCAACTCGGTCGTCAACGAGCAGCTGAAGCGCGGTAAGGAGCAGGTGGGATGACAGCCGAACAGATTCCCGAAGCCGTACGGCGACCCCGAACCGCCGCGCCCCCCGGCGCCGGACGCACCACCTCCGCCCGCACCACCCCGACCCGGACCGGCGAGGGCGACTCCACCCACCTGCCCCGCACGTCCATGACGGCCCGCCGGCGCCGGGCGTTCTACCTGTTCACCTCGCCCTGGATCATCGGGTTCGCGCTGCTGACCGTCGGTCCGATGGCGTACGCGCTCTGGCTGAGCTTCACCACCTTCGACGGCATCTCGCCGCGCTGGCGCTATGTCGGTCTCGGCAACTACCGCGAGCTGCTGTCCGATCCGGTGACCTGGGACTCCCTGGGCCGGGCCGGGGTGTTCGCGCTCACCTCCGTACCGCTGTCGATCGTCGCGGGACTCGCCCTCGCGGTCCTCGTCAACCGGCCCATCAAGGCGCGCGGTCTGTTCCGCACGTTGCTCTATCTGCCGGCGGTGGTACCTCCGGTCGGCGCGGGGCTGATCTTCAAGCAGCTCTTCAACCGGGACTCCGGTGCCGCCAACGGCGTCCTGCATGTCTTCGGCATCGACGCCCTCGCCTGGCTCGACGACCCGTACGCCCGCTACGTGATCCTGATGGCGGTGCTGTGGGCCGCCGGGAACGTCATGATCATCTCGCTGGCCGGCCTCCAGGACGTGCCCCGTGAACTCCACGAGGCGGCCCGGATCGACGGCGCGAGCGCGTGGCGGACCTTCCGCAGCATCACCGTTCCGCTGCTCTCGCCGGTGCTGCTGTTCCAGGCCGTGACCGGGATGATCGCGTCGGTGCAGACGATCATGCCGCTGCTGATCGCCCCCATCTCGACTCCCTCCGGAGTCACCGGGATCCCGCAGACCAACTACATGTACATGATGCACGTGTTCGCCCAGTACTTCGCGATGGGCCGCTACGGCTACGCCTCCGCACTGCTGTGGGTGCTCTTCGTCCTGATCCTCATCGTGACCGGGATCGTCTTCAAGGCCACGTCCGGAGTGGTGTTCTACAACGTCGATCCGGAGGCGAAGAAGTGACTCCCACGAGCCTGCCCCCCAAGTCCGCGCAGGGCGTCCGCATCCGCGTCAACCGTCTCGTCCTCTACACCGTCCTCGTCGTGATCACCGGACTGATGCTCGGCCCCTTCGGCTGGCTGATCGTCACCGGCCTCAAGACGACCCCCGAACTGGCCGCCTCCCCGGTGCACTGGCTGCCCGACCGGATCCAGTGGCACAACTTCGCCGACGCCTTCACCCAGATCGACTTCCTGGGCTACGCCCGCAACTCCCTGATCATCGCCCTGATCTACGCCACCCTCGTCACCCTCAGCTCCGCCTGGGTCGGCTTCGGCTTCGCCCGCCTCAACGCCCCTGGAAAGAAAGCCCTGTTCGGGATTCTGCTCGGCTCCATGATGCTGCCGCAGATGATCACGCTCTTCCCGACGTACCTCATCTTCGCGAAGCTCGGCATGGTCGACACGTACTGGCCCTGGGTGCTCTGGGGCCTGGCCGGCGCCCCCTATCTCGTCTTCCTGTTCCGGCAGTTCTTCGCCGGGATGCCGAGGGAGTTGGAGGAGGCCGCGATCGTCGACGGCTGCGGGTACGCGGGGATCTTCTGGCGGATCTTCCTGCCGCAGTCCTGGCCGGTCCTGGCCGCGAGCTTCGTGATCGCCTTCACCTGGAGCTGGGGCGACTTCATCGCACCCATGCTGCTGCTCTCCAACGACCGCACCACGCTCTCCGTCGCCCTCATGACCTCGTACGTCACTCCGGGCGGCCTGCCCGTGAACAACCTGCTGGCCGCGGGCTCGGTGATGTACGTCGTGCCCGTCCTGCTCATCTTCCTCGTCGCCCAGCGCGGTTTCGTGGCCGGCATGTCGACGACCGGCCTCAAGTAGCCCCTGCCGCAAGCCCGTCCGCAAACCCTTCGGCAACGCCTTCCGTAACGCCTTCGGCAGTTCCTTCCGCACCACCTCGCAAGGAGTCGCAGATGAACACGCCTCTGTCCCGGCGCAACGCCCTCCAGGCAGCCGGCGCCACCGCCCTCGCCGCCGGTCTGTCGAGCGGCCTCACGGCCACGGCCGCCCACGCGAACGAGCAGGGCCATGGCCACAACTCCCGCCCGAAGCTGGTCACTTACCCCCGCCCGGCCACCATGCCGACCAACACCTCCTTCAAGGTGCGGGCCCGCATCGCCCCCGACGGTGAGTGGCAGACGCTCGACATCTGGCGGCCGCAGCTGGAGGAGATCAACGCCACCACCGGCTCCGGCAAGGTCTACAACTCCTCGATGGTGTACTTCGACTTCCGCGGTTCAGTGGAGCTTGAGGTCACCTACCTCAAGGGCGGCACCACCAAGGCCCGGGTGAGACCGGACGCGCTCGGCATCACGCCCGAACTCCTCGGCGACACCCTGCGGTTCACCCTCGACGAGCCGCACGACGTCGTCGTACAGATCAACGACGAGATCTTCGACTGCCTGCACGTCATCTCCAACTCCCTGGAGAAGCACGCCCCTTCGGCCGACGATCCGGACGTCATCTACTTCGGCCCCGGCGTGCACACCGTCACCGGCAACGTCCTGACCGTCCCCAGCGGCAAGACCGTGTATCTCGCGGGCGGCGCGGTGCTCACCGCCCAGGTCTACTTCAAGGACGTGGAGCGGGCCCGCCTCACCGGACACGGCGTGCTCTACAACAACCCCGGCGGCGCGATCCTCTGCGAGGGCAGCAAGAACATCCGCGTCGAGGACGTCATCATCCTCAACCCGTCCGGCTACGCGGGCACGTTCGCCGAGAGCAGGAACGTCCGCATCACCAAGGCGCGCGCGTTCAGTTCGAAGGGCAACGGCGACGGATTCGACGTCTTCTCCTCGACCGGGATCACCTTCGACGGCTGCTTCATGCGCAACTCCGACGACTGCATCGCCATCTACTGCCACCGCTGGGACTACTACGGCGACACCCGCGACATCACCGTCAAGAACTGCACCCTGTGGGCCGATGTCGCGCACCCGATCAACGTCGGCACGCACGGCAACTCCGACGCGCCCGAGACGCTCGAGAACCTCGTCATCAAGAACATCGACATCCTCGACCACCGCGAACCCCAGATGAACTACCAGGGCTGCATCGCCCTCAACCCTGGCGACTCCAACCTCATCAAGAACGTGCGGATCGAGGACGTGCGGATCGAGGACTTCCGCTGGGGCCAGGTCATCTACATGAAGGTCATGTACAACACGAAGTACAACACCTCGGTCGGGCGCGGCATCGAGGACGTGTACGTCAAGAACCTCACGTACACCGGCACCCACGCCAACCCGTCGCTCCTCCTCGGCTACGACGCCGAACACGCCATCAAGAACGTCACCTTCGAGAACCTGGTGCTCAACGGGCTGGTCGTCGCCGACTCGATGAGGAAGCCGACCTGGTACTACACCACCGACTCGGTCCAGTGGTTCTCCAACGAGCACGTGACGAACCTGAAGTTCCTCACGACCGCCGAGGCGGAGGCGGCCGCCGCGTCATGACCGTCCCGACTCCCGTGCCTGACCCCGCTCCCGTCACCCCGAGCCGCCGGGGCTTCCTCGGCGGCTCGGCCGCCGCCCTGCTGCTGGCCTCGGGTGCGAGCGGTCTGCTCGTGCCCGGCCGGGCGGTGGCGGCCGGCGACGACCCCGAGGTGACCTTCTCCCACCCCGGCCTCCTGCACACCGCCGACGACCTCGCCCGCATGAAAGCGGCGGTCGCCGCCCAGCAAACCCCGGTCCACGACGGCTACTTGGCGCTCGCGGCCCACGCCCGCTCCTCCTCGTCGTACGTCGTCCAGAACACCGGCCAGATCACCACCTGGGGCCGAGGCCCCGCCAACTACCAGAACCAGGCCGTCGCCGACTCGGCCGCCGCCTACCAGAACGCCCTGATGTGGTGCGCCACAGGGGAGCGCACCCATGCCGACAAGGCCCGCGACATCCTGAACGCGTGGTCGGCGTCCCTGACGGCGATCACCGGCGCCGACGGGCCGCTCGGCGCGGGGCTGCAGGCCTTCAAGTTCGTCAACGCGGCCGAACTCCTGCGCCACACCGGCTATGACGGGTGGGCGCGGGAGGACATCGCCCGCTGCGAGCGGTCGTTCCTCGACGTCTGGTATCCGGCCGTCTCCGGTTACATGCTCTACGCCAACGGCAACTGGGATCTGACGGCTCTTCAGACCATCCTGGCCATCGGCGTGTTCTGTGAGGAGCGGGTCCTCTTCGAGGACGCCTTGCGCTTCGCCGCGGCCGGCGCGGGCAACGGCAGCGTGCTCCACCGCATCGTCACCGACGCCGGCCAGGGCCAGGAGAGCGGCCGGGACCAGGGGCACGAACAACTGGCCGTCGGCCTGCTCGCGGACGCGGCACAGGTCGCCTGGAACCAGGGCATCGACCTCTGGGGCCTCGACGACAACCGGATCCTCGCCAACGTCGAGTACGCCGCCCGCTACAACCTCGGCGCCGACGTGCCCTTCACCCCCGACCTCGACCGCACCGGCAAGTACATCAAGACGTCCGTCTCGGCCGTCTCGCGCGGCACCCTGCCACCGATCTACGAGATGGCGTACGCGCACTACGCGGGCGTGCGCGGCCTCGACGCCCCGTACACGAAGAACGCCGTCTTCCGCGGCACCGGTGGCGCCCGGGTCGTCGAGGGCAGCAACGACGACCTGCCGAGCTGGGGCACCTTCGCGTACGCCGGAGCCGCCGCGACCGCGACCGTGCCGACACCACCGGCCGGTGTCACGGCCGTGGGCAACGACCGTTCCGTACAGGTGAGTTGGCTGCCCTCGGCCTGGGCCGACTCCTACACGGTGCTGCGGGCCACGGCCGTCGACGGGCGGTACGAGAAGATCGCGTCCGGGGTCGCGCAGCCGACGTACACCGACCGGAAGGCGCACGCCGGACGGACGTACTACTACACGGTCACCGCCTCCAACGCGCTTGGCAGGAGCGGCAGTTCCGCGTGGGCAGCCGCCTCCGCCGGTCTTCCCGGGCCCTGGTCGACCCAGGACGTCGGGGACGTGAAGATCCCCGGTTCCGCCGTCTTCGACGGCGAGCGCTTCGTCCTGGAGGCGAGCGGCACCGCCGACAGCTACCGTCTCGCCCACCTCCCGTTGCGCGGCGACGGTACGGTCACCGCGCGGATCGTGTGGCCGCTCAGCTCGCAGTACTCGAAGATCGGCGTCACCGTCCGCGCCTCCCTCGACGCGGACGCGGCGCACGCCTCGATGCTGATCCAGGGGCTGCCGCTGCACACCTGGAGCGGGGTCTGGACGGTTCGGCCATCCGCCGGCGCCGATGTCTCCGCGATCGGCAGCACACCCGTCCCGCCCTCGCAGCAGCAGGCGATCACCGTGAACGCCGCCTTCCCGATCTCCGACCTCGGCGCGCTGCCCGCGTCGGCGACCCCGCTGGAGGCGCCGTACGTCGAGGGCGCGGGCGACGGCTACCGGCTGCGGAAGCCCTACTGGGTGCGGGTCACCCGGAAGGGCGCGCGCTGCACCGGAGCGATCTCGCCGGACGGCGTCCACTGGACCGAAGTCGGCACCACCGAGGTCGAGTTGGGGCGCACCGCGTACGCGGGACTCGCCCTCACCTCCTGTCTCGGCGTCGACCAGGACTACGCCGAGACAGGCACCGGCGCCTTCGACAACGTCAGCGTGACGTCTGCGAAAGGCGCGGTCTGGAGCGTGCCCCGCCCTGCCCGCACCGCTACCGACCTGCGGGCCCAAACCGGCGCCGACGCCGTCGAGTTGGCCTGGTCCGACTCCGACCTGTCCGCCGAGTACACGGTCCTGCGCGCCACCCGCGCCGCCGGTCCGTACGAGACCCTCGCCACCCGCGTCGGCCCGGTCGGCTTCGGCACGCGCGTGCGGTACGCGGATGCGAACGGGGCGCCCGGAACGACGTACCACTACGTCGTCGTGAAGACCAACACCGGTGGCCGGGGCCCGCGTTCGCGGTCCGTCGCGGCCGCGATGCCCACGCCCACCGCTCCCCAACTCGCCTCCTCCACCGCGCTCTTCGCCAACTTGGGTGTCCCCTTCCGCTACCAACTGCGTGCCACCCACGAGCCCGTTCGCTTCACCGCGGACGGCCTGCCCGGCGGGCTGCGCGTCGATCGCCGTACCGGCCTGATCTCCGGAACGCCCACCGGGACGGGTGAGTTCACGGTCACGGCCGGTGCGGGCAACGCGGCCGGTGTCGGCTCCGGCACCCTCGCCCTCACCGTCGGCACCCCACCCCCCGCGCCCTGGACGTACGGCGATCTCGGCGACACCGTGCTCGACGACCGTGCCTTCGGGACGCTGGGCGTGGTCGCGATCACCACGCCGGGCAGTACCTCGTACGACGGCGGGACCTTCACCGTGCGGGGCGCGGGCGTCGATCTGAACGCCAACGGCCAGGGAATGACAGGCCAGTTCGTGCGGCGGCCCGTCAGCGGCGACTGCGAGGTCGTCGCCCGGATCGTCTCCCGCAGTGGCGTGAGCACCGACCGCGTCGGGCTGCTCATGGCGAAGTCGCTGTCGCCGTTCGACCAGGCCGCGGGGGCGATCGTCACCGGTGGGAGCACCGCTCAGCTCATGCTCCGCAAGACCGTGGCCGGGGCCTCCGCCTTCACCGGTGGCGCGGCCGTCACCCTCCCCGCACTGCTGCGGCTGAAGCGCGTCGGGACCGCCTTCAGCGCAGCGCTGTCCACCGATGACGGCGTCACCTGGACCCCCCTCGCCGACGGAGTGATCCCCGGCTTCGGTGACGCCCCCTATTACGTCGGGCTGGTCGTCTGCTCGCGCAGTCAACTCGTCCGCTGCACCGCCGAGTTCGACGAGGTGAGCATCACGCCCACCTGAGCCGTCATGGATTGGAGATGCACAGGAATGAGCCGCACATCCCCCCACGAGCACCTCCGCACAACCGAGTTGAGCCGCCGCGGTCTCCTGAGGACCGCCGGTGGCCTCACCGCCGCCCTCGCCCTGGGCGGCGCCACAGTCGCCACCGCCGCGCACGCGGCCCCGGCGACCTTCACCCACCCCGGCATGCTGCACAACGCCGGCGACATCAACCGGGCCAAGGTCAGGGTCGCGGCGGGAACCGACCCCTGGCTGTCCGGCTGGAACCGGCTGACCGCCAACTCCCACTCCCAGTCCACCTGGACCAACCGGGCCACCGCCACGATCATCCGCGGCGGCACCGGACAGAACTACAGCCTGCTCTACAACGACATCGCCGCCGCCTACCAGAACGCCCTGCGCTGGAAGGTCGGCGGCACCGAGGCGAACGCCGTGTGTGCCGCGAACATCCTCAACGCCTGGTCGACCACGCTGACTTCGGTCACCGGGAACGCCGACCGGTTCCTCGCGGCCGGCCTCTACGGCTGGCAGTTCGCCAACGCCTGCGAACTCATGCGGGACTACAGCGGCTTCGACCTGGCCGCCGCGCAGCAGATGCTGGCCAACGTCTTCTATCCGCTCAACAACAGCTTCCTGACCAACCACAACGACGCCTGCATCACCAACTACTGGGCCAACTGGGACCTTTGCAACATGGCCTCGATCCTGGCCATCGGGATCCTCAACGAGGACAGCGCCAAGTACGACCAGGCCGTCACGTACTTCAAGTCGGGGGCGGGCAACGGCTCGATCGCGCACGCCGTGCCGTACCTGTACACCGACTCGGACGGCTACGCGCTGGGCCAGTGGCAGGAGTCCGGCCGCGACCAGGGCCACACCGTCCTGGGCATGGGCCAGATGGGCGCGATCTGCGAGATGGCCTGGAACCAGGGCGACGACCTGTACTCGTACGACAGCCGCCGCTTCATGAAGGCCGCCCAGTACGTCGCCAAGTACAACGCGGGCAGCGACGTGCCCTTCACCACCTACACCTGGGGCACCGGGCAGAGCTGCGCCCAGTCGTCCCAGACGGTGATCTCCGCCGCCTCGCGCGGCCAGATCCGGCCGGTGTGGGCGATGCTCCACTTCCACTACAACCGCCGGATCAGCCTCGACGACAAGTACATCTCCGCCATGTACTACAACCTCGTCGCCCCCGAGGGCGGGGGAGGTGACTACGGCTCCGACAGCGGCGGCTACGACCAGCTCGGCTTCGGCACCCTGATGTACGCCAAGTAGCGACCTGGCCGAGCAGCACCCTGTACGCCAAGTAGCCGTCTCACCGCGCTCTGCACCGGAATACCCGAGCGATCTGTGGTGCTCTGTTGTTCACGGTGCAGTAGCGCGGTGGGAAGGCTGGTGGGCAGATGACAGCAGTCGGGGCAGCAGTGCAGACGGACCCCGTGGTGGGCACGCCGTACGGGGATGTGCGCGGCCGGTACGAGCACGGGATCGCGGTCTTCCGGGGCATTCCCTACGCGGCGCCCCCCTTCGGTCCCCGCCGGTTCCGGCCGCCGGTGCCGCCCGAGCCCTGGGGCGGGGTGCGGGACGCGGGCGCCTTCGGGCCGACGGCGCCGAAACCGCCGTACTCCGAAGCCTTCGCGAAGCTGCTCGCCGACCCGGTGGTGCCCGGCGACGACTGCCTCAACCTGAACGTCTGGACCCCTGAACCCGGTCCCGGCGCCAAGCTCCCGGTGCTGGTGTGGTTGCACGGCGGCGCTCTGACCAGGGGTTCCTCGGCCGTGCCGGTGTACGACGGGCAGACCTTCGCGCGGGACGGCGTGGTCTTCGTGTCGGTGAACTACCGGCTGGGCGTGGAGGGCTACGGGCTGTTCCCGGACGCCCCCGCCAACCCCGGCCTGCGTGACCAGCTGGCCGCGCTGGAGTGGGTGCACCGGGCGATCGGCGCGTTCGGCGGCGACCCGGACCGGATCACCCTGGCCGGGCAGTCCGCGGGGGCGATCAGCATCGGCGCCCTGCTCGCCGCCCCGCAGGCGCGGGGCCTGATGCGGCGGGCGGTCCTGCAGAGCGGGCCGCCCGAGGCGTTCGACCGGGACAAGGTACGGCGGATGGTGCGCCGGATGGCCACCCGGCTGAAGGTCCCCGCCACCGCCGCGGCCTTCGCCGAGGTGGACCGTGAGCTGCTGCTGCGCGTGCAGGCCGACGTCGGCCGGCTCAGCAGTCCGGTGCTCGGCGGCCCCACCTTCGGGCTCGTCGTCGACGGGGACCTCGTCCCGCGCGACCCGCTGGAGGCGCTCGTCGACGGCGACGCCTCCAAGGACGTTGACCTGATGCTGGGCTGGACCCGCGACGAGTACCGCCTCTGGCTGGTCCCCGGCGGGCTCCTGGAGCGCGTCGACCGGCTCGGCGCGGTCGCCCTGGCCGGGGCCATGGCCCGCTGCCACTGCGGTACCGAGGTGCCGCGCGGCTACCGCGCCCTGCACCCGGAGGCCGGTACCGCCGAGATCGTCGGCCAGCTCGTCACCGACCACCTGCTGCGCCTCCCGCTGCACCGCCTGGCCGAGGCCCGCCCCGAGCGGTCGTACGTCTACGAGTTCGCCTGGCCCTCCGGCCTGCCCGACCTCGGTTCCTGCCACGGCCTGGAGCTGGGCTTCGTCTTCGACACCGGGGACGTGCCCGAGTCCCGCAGGCTGGCCGGCGACCACGCCCCGCAGGAGCTGGCCGACGCCATGCACGGCGCGTGGGTGCGGTTCGCGACCGACGGGGACCCCGGCTGGCAGCGCTGGGACGACTCCCATCCGGTGCGGATCTTCGACGCGGGCGAGCCGCACACCGCGTACGGGCCGCGTGACGCCGAGTTCGCCCTGTGGGCGGCCGACGTCACTCGCGCGGAATCCACACCCGCATCGGTCCCGCCCCTCGGTTCGCCCACACGTGGTACGGAACTGCGGTCAGTGGTACGACGTCTGCGCCTGCCCGGGTCCGTCCGGCGGCCGTGACCACGGTGACCCCGCCCAGCAGCTCCGGCTCGTGCCGGACGCTCAGGCGGGCGTCGTGCGCGAGCGTGAGCTCCTCGAACGGGATGCCGGCCCGCTGGTCCTCGCCCTCCAGGCAGTGCACCAGCGGGCCGCGCTCGATCGCGACGCAGCCGCGTACGCCGTCCACGCGCGGGTCCGGCAGAGTCAGCCGGGGGCTCAGGTCGAGGTCGACGGTGAGGGTGTCCCCGGGGTGCCAGTGCCGGCGCAGCCGCAGCCAGCCCGGCACCGTCTCCGCGGGCGAGTCCCCGTTCGGGGCGGTCGCGGTGAAGTCCGGGCACCAGGACGGGATGCGCACCGACAGCGTCCAGTCGGTGTCGACGGGCGCGGCCTCGACGGTCACCGCGATCCGGCCCCGCCAGGGATAGTCGGTCTCGACCCGGACCCGGCCGCCGCCGGCCTCGTACACCCCCGTCGCGTACTGGTGCAGTTGCAGCCCCTCGGCGTCCCCGCTCGCCATGTAGTGGGGGAGCGAGGCGAGCAGCCGCATCACGTTGGGCGGGCAGCAGGCGCAGCGGAACCAGGGCGTGCGGCGGACCGAGTCGTCACCGCCGAACTCCTCGTGCGCCTCCCGAACTTGGAGCGGATTGACGTACAACCAGCTGTCGCCGTCCAGGCCCACACCGGACAGAAAGCCGTTGAAGAGCGTCCGCTCGACCAGGTCCGAGTACTTCGCCTCGCCCGTCAGCAGCGCCATCCGCCACGACCACTGGACCGAGGCGATCGCCGCGCAGGTCTCGGCGTAGGCGCGGTCCGGGGGCAGTTCGTACGGGTCTCCGAAGGACTCCCCGTCGTAGCGGGCGCCGAGCCCGCCGGTGAGGTAGGTCTTGGTGCCCGCCATCGCGGCCCAGATCCGCTCCAGCGCGGCCCGCAGCCCCGTGTCCCCGGTCTCCACCGCCAGATCGGTCGCGCCGGCCAGCAGATACAGCTGCCGTACGGCATGACCGGTCACGGTCGTCGCCTCGCGCACCGGGACGTGGTCCTGCCAGTAGCCGGCGCCCGGGTCGTGGCCGGGACCCTCGCTCAACAGGCCCTGGCCGCGCCGCTCGACGAAGTACGCGGCCAGGTCCAGCCAGCGCTGCTCCTCGGTCTCCCGGTACAGCTCCATCAGCGCGGTCTCGATCTCGGGGTGACCGCACACCCCGTCGATCGCCCGGTCCGGCCCGAAGAGCGTGTCGACGAGCACCGCGAACCGCACGCCGATGGCGAGGAGTTCGAACTTCCCGGTCGCCCGGTGGTGGGCCACGGCCGCCTGGAGGAGATGGCCCGCGCAGTACAACTCGTGCCCCCAGTGCAGGTCCTGCCACCGCTGCTCGGGCCGGGCGAGCCGGTAGTACGTCTGGAGATAGCCGTCGGCTTCCTGGGCGCCGGCCAGCAGAGCGATCAACTCATCGACGCGCGCGGTCAGTTCGGAGTCGCCGGGGGTTTCACTGTCGTCAGCGGCGCGGTCGGCGAGCTGCCAGGACGCGGCCTCCAGCCACTTGTGCACGTCCGAGTCCTGGAAGGGGTGGTCGCCGACGAAGGTGCCCTTGCCGTCGGCGGCGGCCCGGAGGTTGGCGAGATTCCCGGCCGCCTCCAGCCGCGCCGGGCCCTGCGGGATGCTGACCTCGGCGTTGGTGTGGCGCCGCGCGGCCCAGAAGCCGCCTGTGATCCGCGCCGCGGAGGCCGGGCGCAGGGCGGTGGACGCACGGCCGGTGGGACGGATCGGGCCAGTGCTCATACTGGGCGCTCCGGGATGAGAAACCGTTTTCCGACGGCGCGAGCCTAGGAAACGGGACCGATGCCGACAAGGGGGCGCCCGGGGTGACGGGGTGGTGCGAGCCGTCCGCTTCGGGCCGCCCGCGCTCCCTCCGGGGCTACTGGCCCTTGAGCGGGGCCACCGAACCGCGCATCACCACGTGCGTGCCCAACAGCAGGTGTTCGTCCGGGGTTTCGGGGGTCCGGCCCAGGGCCGTGCGGACGGCAAGACGGCCCAACTCCTCGTAGGGGACGTGGACCGTGGTCAGTGCGGGATACAGATCGCGGGCGAACGGGATGTCGTCGTAGCCCGCCAGCGAGACATCGCCCGGCACGTCCAGACCCCCCTCGCGCAGCGCGGTCAGCGCACCGGCCGCGACCATGTCGGTGGCGGCGATCACGGCCGTGAACTCCAGACCCTGCTTGAGCGCCCCACGCATCAGACGGTGGCCCGAGTCGCGGGTGAAGTCGCCGTGCAGCAGCAGCGCGGGGTCCGGTTCCACCCCGCGGGCGCGGTGCGCGGCGAGATAGCCGCGCTCCCGGCCCTGGGCGGTGGTGTGGTCCGGCTTGCCGCCGAGGAACAGGATCCGCCGGTGGCCCTGCGCCAGGACATGGGCGACCAAGGCGTACGCGCCGCCCTCGTTGTCGTACTCGATGACCGTCACCGGCGCGCCGGGCCCGAGCGGCGGGCGGCCGCACAGGACGAGCCGGGAGCCGGCCGACGCGAGCGAGTCGGCGATACGGCGGGTGCGCTCGCGGTATTCGGGGGTGTCGGCGGCGCCGCCCACCAGGATCACCGCGGCGGCGCGCTGGGCCCGCATCATCTCGACGAACTCCAGCTCCTGACCCACGTCACCCTCGGTGCCGCACACCAGGCACAGATGCCCGAGCCGGGTCGCCTCGCGCTCCACGCCGTACGCCATGTGCGCGAACGACGGGCCGGTGATGTCCTCAAGCACGAAGGCCAGCGTGGGCGTGCCGACCCCGGCGACCGCCTTGGCGCGCGCGTCGGCGACGTAGTCCAGGTCCCGGACCGCCCGCTGCACGCGCGTACGGGTCGACGCACTGACCGGGTACAGCCCGCCGAGCACCCGCGACACCGTCGACGCGGACACCCCCGCACGGGCCGCCACATCCCGGATCGTGCTGCGCCCGACGTCCTCGTTCTTCCGAGTCATCTCAGCCCGCCCCTCTCCCCGTCCCTGTCGCCCACCCGCGGGAACTGCGGCAACACGGGTGGCAACCGGTTCCGCGTGCGGAGGCTAGCAGGGGGGTGGGGGCGGCGACAGGAGGTCGGACGCGGGTGATCGGGGGCGGGGTGGGGGAGTGCGGGTGCGGGCAGGGGTGCGCGGGGGCGGGGATGGCGGTCGCTAGGCAGCCTTACGCCCCTGCGGGCGCCCCCTTGCCGGGTAGGTGACGCTTCGGCTCGGCTCGACTCAGCTCCCTCCGCCCGTCGACTACGCCCCCGCCAGCACCTTCCTGATCCCCGTGATCCCCTCCGGCCCCACCCGGCAGCAGCCGCCGATCAGCCGGGCGCCGGCGTCGCGCCAGCCGGTGACCTGCTCCGGCGCGAACGTGGCGCGGCCGTTCCAGGCGCGGGCCTCGGCGTCCCAGGTCTCGCCGCTGTTGGGGTAGGCGACGACGGGCTTGCCTGTGACGCGGGCGGCGGTCGCGACGGCGTTCTCGACGTCCTCGGGGGCGCAGCAGTTGACGCCGACCGCGATCACCTGGTCGTCATCGGCGGCCAGGGCGAACGCCTCCTCCAGCGGCTGACCGGCACGGGTGCGGTCACCGGCGATCGAGTACGACAGCCAGACGGGTACGTCGAAATCGCGCACCGCCCCGAGCAGCGCCTCGGCCTCGACGGTGTCCGGGATCGTCTCCAGGGCCAGCACGTCAGGCCCGACGGCGGCCAGCGCCTCCAGACGGGGCCGGTGGAAGTCCGCGAGCTCGGCCACGCTCAGCCCGTACCGGCCCCGGTACTCGGAGCCGTCCGCGAGCATCGCCCCGTACGGGCCGACGGAGGCGGCCACGTAGAGCGGCCGGTCGACACCCCGCCGCCATGCCTCGGTCGCCGCGTCCAGGGCCAACTCCACGCTCAGGCCGATGAGTTCGGACGCCTTGTCGGGCTTGATCCGGCGCCGAGCGAAGCCCTCGATGGTCGCCTGGTAACTGGCGGTGATCGCCACGTCCGCGCCCGCCTCGAAGTAGGCGAGATGCGCTTCGGTGATCGCCTCGGGCGAGTCGGCCAGCAGCCGCGCCGACCACAGCTCGTCGCTCAGGTCGTGCCCGGCGGACCTCAGCTGGTTGGACATACCGCCGTCGAGCACGAGCGGCCCGGCCGCGAGCGAGTCGGCGAACGAACGGGAGAGATGGGCGGGCGGAAACGGGGCGTCGCTGGTCATGCCCTGACGCTAGCCGACGGGGAGGGTGAGGACGGAGTCTGTCCGGTGAGTGAACGAATTGTCCAGTACGTGGGATGTCGGGGGCCAGGGGCTGTCATGTGGATCAGCCCTAGGCTTGAGGGATGCCCGAAACCGCGCTCCCCGCCGACGAGTCCGAGGCCCGCGAGATCCTCGGCCCGGCCGAGCCCGCCTTCGCACCCCTGGTCCACAACCCGAAGAACGGCGTCACCGGCGGCGTGTGGCGGGTCACCGCCGGCGACCGCACGGCCGTCCTGAAGGTCCTCACCCGCGGCAAGAAGGCCACCGGCAGCTGGGCCGCCACCGAGGACCCCCGGCACTGGAACTACTGGCGGCGCGAGGCGTACGTCTACGAGTCCGGCCTCGCCCAGTGCTGGCAGCCGTACGGCATCCGCGCCCCCCGACTCCTGGCCAGCGTCGAACGGCCCGACGGGGACCTCGCGTTGTGGCTGGAGGACGTGCGCGGCGAGCAGGCGACGACCTGGCCGCTCGCCCGGCACGTCGAGCACGCCCGCCGCATGGGCGCCGCCCAGGGGGCGATGCAGGACGCGACCCAAGGTGCCGCGTCGGCGGACGACCGGCCCTGGCTGTCCCGCCGCTTCCTGCGCGAGCACATCGGCAGCAACACCCTCGGCCAGGAACTCCTCGACACCGACGAGGCATGGCAACAGCCCCTGATCCGGGACCACTTCCCGCCCGGGCTGCGCCACGACATGGTCCGCCTGCACCACGACCGCGAGTGGTTCCTGCAGATCATGGAGACCCTGCCCCGCGCCCTCTCACACCTCGACCAGTGGCCCGCGAACGTCCGCGCCGACGGCCCCGACAGCGTCCTCCTCGACTGGGCGTTCACCGGCGACGGAGCCCTGGGCGAGGACCTCGGCAACTACCTGCCCGACTCCGTCCTCGACCTCTTCGTGCCCGCCGCCAGCCTCCCCGAGTACGCGGGCCAGGCGTACGAGGCCTACCTCCACGGCCTGCGGCGGAGCGGCTGGAGCGGCGACGAGGCCCTCGTGCGCCTCGCCGTGTGCGCCTCGGCCGTGAAGTACGACTGGCTCACCGCGCTGATGCTGGCCCGGGCCGGCGAGGAGCAGCTGGACTACGGTGGCGGCCGGTCCGTGTCCGCCGAACTCCGGTACCGGGAGCGCGGGTTGACGCTCGCGTTCCTCGCCGGGTGGGCGACGGAGGCGCGTGCGCTGGCCCCGCGGCTGGGATTCCCGGCGGCGCCGAGCGGTATCCGCTAGTCGTCACTGGCCTGTTGGGTCCGGCACAGGCCCATAGGCGTGGCACCGGCCCATTGGCGAGGCACCGGCCTATTGGTGAGGCGCCGCATGGCGACCACCCCTACCACCCCCACCGCCCCGACGCCCCCCGCGCCGCACCGCCGGTATCGCAAGGCCGATGAGCAGGCCCACCGCGAGGACGTACGGCCACCAACCGAGCCTGGTGCTCGCGGTGTTGGTGGTGTGGAGGGTGGCCGCGGTGGTCGGGGGCTCGGACGCTGTGTCGGGGTGGTTCGCCGCCGGGGTGGGGCTGGCGGTGGTCGCGGCGAGGACGACGTCGTTTCCGTCGCCGCCCTTGTAGCTGATGCGGTAGGTCGTGTCGGCGAGCTTCTGGCGGGCGCCCTCCTTGAGGCCCTTGAAGGTGCCGGTGGTCTTCGCCTTGCCGGTGTGGTCCAGGACGGTGATCGTGCGGGCGGGCGCGGTGCCGGCGGCCGAGAGGTCGAGGTCGCCGGACAGTCGGACTGCCCCGCTCACCTTCAACGGCTTCTCCCCGAGGACCAGTTCGCCCTTCGCGGTCTGCGTGTAGGCACCGGCGACGGTGACTCCGCCCGCGACCACACCGTCGTTGGTGACCGCCCCCTTCACCGTGCCCTTGCCGCTCAGCGTGGTCGCCACCCGCAGTCCGGCCGGTCCCGGGTCGAGGCGTGAGCCTGCCGAGGTGAGGCGAATGGCCGAGCTGTGGGCGAGAGTTGCTCCGTCGCGCAGCGCCAGCGTGCCCTTGGTGACTGTCGTCTTCCCGGTGTACGTCACCGCGCTGCCCGTGAGGGTGGTTTTCGCCGTGCCCGACTGCACGAGCGAGCCCGAGCCGCCGATCCGGGACAGGGAGACGGGGGTTGAGGCGTTCCGTACGACCAGGGTTCCGTTGTTCACCACCCGGCGCTGCTCCGTCCCCGTCATCAGGGTGCCGTCGCCCTGGGCCGAGGTCCCGAGCCCCAGCCGCAGCACGGCCCCCTTCTCGATGGTGGTCGAGCCGTCGTAGTACTGCTTCGCCGCGAAGGTCACGTCGTTCCCGCGCGTCCCCGCGATGACGACGTCCCCGGCGCCGGGCGCGGCCAGCGTGTCGTGGTAGCGGCCGCCGCCGATCGGCGCCCCCAGCGTCACCGGGCCGTTGTAGTCGAAGGTCAGTTTCGAGCGGCGCCCGCTCGCCTCGTGCAGGTTGATGTAGACGGTGTCCTTCGTGCCCGGCATGAAGATCTGGTGTGTCGTGCCGTCGCCCCAACGCACGTCGGCGCCCTCGATGTTCGTGCCGCGCTTGTTCAACTGGTGCGCGATGGCTCGCCAGTTGAGGTCCGGGTCGCTGAGCGAGGGGTTCGTGTCGCCGCCCCGGTCGCTGTAGCTGTACTGGCCGGTGAGCACGACCTTGCTGCCGGGCCGGCTGTGGACGTTGACGTCACTGCCGTACTCGCGCTGGTAGAAGTTCTGGCGCAGGGTGATCGTCTGGTACAGCGGGGTGTCGATGATCCAGGAACCCTGGTTGAGGATCGCGCGGGCGGCGGGCAGGGCCACCGGGTACTCGGGGCGGCCCACCGCCATGCCGGTGCCGTTGTCGATCACGCCTGAGAACGGGTGAGTTCCGGCGAGGTCGAGGGTGCCCCACATGTTGCGCGGCTGGGTGACCAGGCCCGAGCCGCTGATGGTGCCGATGTTGAAGGTGCGGGTCAGCGACAACCGCAGGGTGCCGTCCACCCGGACGTTGAGCTGATTCAGCTGGTAGCCGGGGGTGTTGTACGGGAAGTGCCCGATCAGGCCGGTGCCGCCGCCCGTGCCGTACTGGAGGGTCGCCCCGCGCTGGACCGTGATCGCCGGCGGGTCCGGGTTGGTGACCGTGGTGTACGGGTGGTTGCCGCCCTGCGTCTTCACGACCTGCCGCTGCCGTGCCTTCGGGAGCGTGAAGTCGCTGTCCTTGGTGAGGACCAGCGTCCCGCTCCCGCGTACGGTGAGCGTGCCCTCACCGCGCAGGACACCGTCGTACGTCGTCGTCCCGGACGGCACGGTGACCACCGTGTCGCCGGTGAGCGAGACGTCCCGGTCGGCCAGGACGTCGGCGGTCACGTCCCGGGGACCGGTACCGGCCGCCGCGGCCGGGGGAGCGGAGGCGAGGAGGGCGGCGACCGCGGCGAGGGCGCCGGCGGCTGCTGCTGTGGAGTGGATATGGCTGCGCACGGGAGTGGAGACGGGCCGGGGCACCCCGAGATAACAGAAAACTCGGCCGGAGATGAAAGGGCGGGGGAAAGCGCTCTCTCTTTGTCTCGTCGGACCCGTTGACCTCGTAGTGGCACACCCTTACCTTTTCGGCGTTCGAGCCGTTCGTAATGACAGATGGTGTTCGCCATCTCGAACGCCCCCCGAGAGGCAGCCGTATGAGCCGCAACGACGACCTGCCGCATGTCCCCAGCCGAGGGCTGACGCCTGTCCCGAGCCGAGAGCTGACGCCTGTTCCGAGCCGAAGGCTGATGCTGAAGGGAGCCGCCCTGGCCGCGGGCGCCCTGGCCCTCCCCGCGACCCTGGCGACCGCGACCCCGGCGACCGCGTCCCCGAAAGCAGCCCCGTTCGTGAACCCGCTCGTCCGTCAGCGCGCCGACCCCTACATCCACCGGCACGCCGACGGCCACTACTACTTCACCGCCACCGTCCCCGAGTACGACCGCATCATCCTGCGCCGCTCCCGCACCCTCAACGGCCTTGCCACCGCGGCCGAGTCGGTGATCTGGACCAAGCACGCCACCGGCGTGATGGGCGCCCACATCTGGGCGCCGGAGATCCATCGCATCGGCGGCAAGTGGTACGTCTACTTCGCCTCCGCGCCCGCCGAGAGCGTCTGGGACATCCGCATCTGGGTCCTGGAGAACGCCAACTCCGATCCCTTCCAGGGCACTTGGGTGGAGAAGGGCCAGCTCAAGACCGCCTGGGAGACCTTCTCCCTGGACGCCACCACCTTCACCCACCGGGGCACCCGGTATCTCGCCTGGGCCCAGCACGAGCCCGGCATGGACAACAACACCGCCCTGTGGCTGTCGAGGATGGCGAACCCGTGGACCCTGACGGGCCCTCAAATACGCCTGTCCACACCGGAGTACGACTGGGAGACCATCGGCTACAAGGTAAACGAGGGCCCGGCCGTCATCGCCCGCCAGGGCCGGCTCTTCATGTCGTACTCGGCCAGCGCCACCGACTGGCACTACTGCATGGGCCTGTTGAGCATCGACGCGAACGCCGACCTCATGAACCCGGCGAGCTGGTCCAAGTCGCCGACCCCGGTCTTCACCAGCAACGACACCACCCGGCAGTACGGCCCCGGCCACAACTGCTTCACGGTCGCCGAGGACGGCCGCAGCGACGTCCTCGTCTACCACGCGCGCCAGTACAAGGAGATCACCGGCGACCCGCTGAACGACCCCAACCGCCACACCCGGATCCAGAGGCTCGGCTGGCACCCGGACGGCACCCCCGACTTCGGCGTCCCCGTGGCCGACACGGTGAAGGAGAGTGTGTGAGATGAGACGTGCGTACGCCGTGCTGCTCGCCCTGGTCTGTGCCCTCGCCGCCGCCCTGGTGACGGCGGGCCCGGCCCAGGCCGCCGCCCAGACCGTCACCAACGGCACCCAGTTCACCGACACTTCGGGCAACGTCGTGCACGCCCACGGCGGCGGGGTCATCAAGGTCGGCTCCTACTACTACTGGTTCGGCGAGGACCGCAACGCCGACAACACCTTCAAGTACGTGGACGCGTACCGCTCCACCGACCTGAAGACCTGGGAGTTCAGGAACCACGTCCTCACCCAGTCCAGCGCCTCCGAACTCGGCACCGCCTACATCGAGCGGCCCAAGGTCATCTACAACGCCTCCACCGGCAAGTTCGTCATGTGGATGCACAAGGAGAACGGCGTCGACTACAGCGAGGCCCGCGCGGCCGTCGCCGTCTCCGACACCGTCGACGGCAGCTACACCTACCAGGGCAGCTTCCAGCCGCTCGGCCAGTACATGTCCCGGGACATCACCACCTACGTCGACACCGACGGCACGGCCTACATGGTCTCCGCCGCCAACGAGAACTACGACCTGCACATCTACAAGCTCAACTCCGCCTACACCGGCATCGACAGCCTGGTCGCCAACCCCTGGGCGGGCGGCCACCGCGAGGCCCCCGCGCTGTTCAAGCGGGGCAGCGTCTACTTCATGCTGACCTCCGGCGCGACCGGCTGGAGCGCCAACCAGCAGCAGTACGCCACCGCCACCAGCCTCGCCGGCCCCTGGACGTCCTTCGCGAACGTCGGCGACTCCACGGCGTACAACTCGCAGACCGCCTACGTCCTGCCGGTGACCGGCACTTCGGGCACGTCGTACCTCTACATGGGCGACCGCTGGGGCAACTCCTTCGGCGGCACCGTCAACGACTCCCGGTACGTCTGGCTGCCGTTGACCTTCCCGACCTCCACCACGATGTCCATGTCCTGGTACCCGGAGGTCACCGTGGACACGACGGCCGGGACGATCGGCGGGACGAGCGCCACCTACAACACCCTGATCGCCCGCAACAGTTCGAAGTGCGCGGACGTCCCGAACCAGTCCCTGTGGCAGGGCGTGGCGATCAGCCAGTACACCTGCAACAGCGGCACGAACCAGAAGTGGTGGTTCAAGGACCTCGGCACCGGCTACTACGAACTCGTGGGCCGGGGCAGCTCCTTGTGCCTCCAGGAGAACGCCACGAACGTCACCCAGGAGAACTGCACTGACGCCACCGCCCAGCAGTGGAGCCTGACCACGTCGGGCAGTTACGTCCTCGTCAAGGCCCGCGCCAGCGGCGAGTGCCTCGACGTGAACGGCGCGTCCACCGCCAACTCCGCCGCGATCATCACGTACACCTGCAGCGGAGCGACCAACCAGCAGTGGACGCGCGGGACCTGAGCCGACGTCAGGCCAGGAGATCGATCGCGTCGATCGCCGTGCCGGCACTGAGGAAGGACGTCGATCCCGAGCCGCTCGCCACGTAGATCTTCAGCGTGTTGTACGCACCGGTGTCCGTCAGCCAGGCGGACGCCGGAACGCTGTAGGTGAACGTGTAGTTGTTGCCCCGGTAGGAGCCCACGGTCAGCGACCGGGTGCTCGGCTGGGTGGGCGGCGAGGGGACGGCGGAGGTCCAGGTGTCGTTGACGACGACCTGCGGCCGGCCGTTGGCGTAGGCCGTCGTCACCCCGATCCGCAGGGTGTGCGCGGCGGCGGCCTGGGCGGCGGTCAGCTTGAAGTACACGATGATCCCGCTGTTGACGTCCTTCCAGAGATAGCAGGGGAACGCCGAGGTCTCGGTGCCGCTGCCGATGACCACATTGCCGGTCCAGGCCGCGGCCCGGACGTCGGACGGATGGGCGTACGTCATCAGGGCCGCGTTCTTGAAGCCGCCGGGCGTGCCGTCCCAGTCGTTGATTCGCCAGATCGCGCTCGCGTTGGACGGGTCGTTGGAGGACGGGATCGCGATCGTGTTCAGCGTGGTCGTACCGCCGGCGGTGACCGCCACTGACGTGGTGTAGACGGCGAGTTCACCCTTGAAGACGGTCAACGTGTACGACCCCGGCAGGACTTGGCCAATGGAGAAGTAGCCGTCCGAGGAGCGGGCCGAACCCCAGTACTGCGCGGTGGAGTTGGCGAGCCCGACCGTGTACGCGTACGCGGTGTTCCGGCCGCTGATCCCGACACCCGCGACCCGGCCCCGGCCGCTCGCGGCGACGTAGCCGGAGATGCCGAGCGAATCTGCCCAGGAGGTGGTGAGGTTGGCGTGGTAGAGCGCGGAGGAGGGCGCGCCGCCGTCCGTGAACGCGATGACGTACGGGCCCTGGAGACCGAAGCGTTGGGCCTCCGTCTGGTTCTCGCCGTAGTACAGGATCTCGTACAGGCCGCCACCGCCGGCGCTCTGGTGGCGCAGCAGGGAGCGGTAGAACGGGCCGCCCGAGGCCTTCTCGTGGTTGGAGCGGACGACGTAGAGGCCGACGCTGCCGGTGCTCCAGCCGATGTAGTCGTAGTCGGCGACCCGCAGCTTCGAGTAGTGCTTGGAGCGGGTCTGGCCGTCGGACTTCTCGAAGACGTCCGAGGCCTCGATGGTGGTCGGCGCGTAAGTGTAGGAATCCGGCTCGTCGTTGAGGAACAGACCGGCCTTGACGCGCACGATGTAGCGGGTCGCGCTGACCGACGTGTCGGCCTTGTTGGTCCACAGATAGACGTTGTTCTCGCCGCTGCGGGCCGCGTAGTAGTGCTTCAGCGTGCCGTGCGTGACGGAGATCAGGATGGTCGTGCCGGACTGCGCGAGGGTCACCGTGGAGGCGCCGAGGCCGGACTCGACATGCGAGTTCATGCCGCCGTAGCCCTGGTACTCGGTGCCCTTGTAGACCAGCGAGGTCAGATCGCCGTTCGTCTTGCTGACCTTGAACACGAGGCTCGCGCCGGTGTCGACGACATAGTTCGAACCGTCGTCGCTCCAGCCGAAGCTCGCGGCCGACGCGGGCGTGGCGAGCGGACCGGCGAGCGCGGCCGTGACCGCGGCGGTGCCGGCGGCGGCCGCGCTGCCGAGCACGAAGGTGCGGCGGCCGACGGCTCTGTTCACGAGGTCGGACATGGGGGTGCCTCCTTCGGAAGCGGTGGGGGTGCGGGTGTCTGGCAGAGTGACACTTGAATCGATTCCGCGAAAGGGCTTTCTCGTTCTGGAGGTTGGCAGTTCTGTGAAATCGGTCGAGGGACTAGAAAGCGCTTGTGGTTAGCGGTACGGTCCCAGCCGCCAGGCGTGTCGACCTGTTCGAGGAGCCGTTAATGAGACGTTTCAATCTCGCCGTTTCGGTGGCGCTGATCCTCTGCACCGCCTTGACTGTCCTGATGGCCCTGACCACCTTGATCGCCGCGCCTGCCCAGGCTCACGTCGGCGGGCGCCACCTCGGCATCGAGAACTGCACGGCCACCGCCTGCCACTTCGACGTCCCGCCCGGCACGTACGACGTGCGGGTGCTGCTCGGCGGCACGTCCGCGTCGAGCACGAGCATCAGTGGCGAGACCCGGCGCTCCCTGCTCCCCGAGACGCCGGTAGCGGCCGGCGAGCGCGCGACCCGTTCCTTCACCGTGAACGTCCGCACCCCGGAGGGCGAACCGACCGGCCCCGACGGCGCAGCCGGCCTCGACCTCGTCCTCGGCGGCACGTCCCCGGCCCTCGCCGACATCCGCGTCACGCCCGCCCGGCACGCGCGGCAGATCCTCCTGGTCGGCGACTCGACCGTCTGCGACCAGCCCGGCGACCCCTACTCCGGCTGGGGCCAACAGCTGCCGCAATACCTGCGGTCGGGCCTGTCCGTAGCCAACTACGCGGACTCCGGCGAGAGTACGGTTACCTACCTGGGGAACCCGCAACTGTGGGGCACGGTGCGGCCGTTGATCCGCCCCGGCGACCTCGTCCTGATCCAGCTCGCCCACAACGACAAGACGACCGACGAGGCGACGTACCGTGCCAACTTGGAGACACTGGTGGCGGGCGTACGGGAGAAGGGTGGACGGCCGGTGCTGGTGACACCCGTCGTGCGGCGCTGGTTCAATGCGGACGGCACCCTGAACAACGACACCGCGCTACTGGTCAACGGGCTCGGCGTGAACCATCCTGCCGTCATCCGCTCGATAGCGGACGAACAGGACGTTCCGCTGATCGATCTGACGGACAGGACGAAGACTCTGGTGGAATCCCTCGGCGTGGAGGGCTCCAAGGCGATCTACTTGTACAACGAGAAGAGAGACAACACCCACACCTCCGTGCACGGCGCCACCGTGTACGCGGGCCTGGTGCGCGACGAGCTCGTCGCACGGCATCTGGTGCCCGCGGCCCTGGTGCGGGTGGGATGAAACCCTGGGGCGTCCCGACCGGAACCGGGGCGCCCCAGGCCTCAACGGAGAGAGCCGATGCAGTTGCCCGCCGAGGACCGCGCCCTGAGCCCGCGCACCGGCTACACCCGCGCGCATTGGGAGGCCGCCGCCGACGCCCTGCTCGCGGCGGTCGAGCCCCACGCGGTCGAGGGCGGCGCGCTCTACGACCTGCCCGGCGAGCACACCAGTTGGTCCGGCCGGCTCTCCGACGGCCTTGAGGGCTACGCCCGTACGCTGCTCCTCGCGGCCTTCCGCCGGGACGAGACGGCACTTGAGCGGTACGCCGACGGACTGGCGGCCGGCGTGGCGGGCGTCTGGCCCCGCGTCGAGGACCGCAGCCAGCCTCTGGTCGAGGCGTCGTCCATCGCCCTCGCCCTGCGCCTGACCCGCCCCCTGCTGTGGGACCGGCTCGACGACGGCGTACGACAGCGGGCGGCGGCCTGGCTCGGCGACGCCCTGACCGCCGAACCCTGGCCCTGCAACTGGGAGTTGTTCCCGGTCACCGTCGGCGGCTTCCTCCAGGAGATCGGCTACGAACCCGACGAGTCCCGCAAGGCGATCGACCGCGGCCTGGAACGCATCGAGGACTGGTACGTCGGCGACGGCTGGTACACCGACGGCGACGGCCGCAAGTTCGACTACTACAACGGCTGGGCGATGCACCTCTACCCGGTCCTGCACGCCTGGCTGGCCGACGACCCCCGCCTGCTGGCCCACTACGGCGACCGCCTCTCGCGCCATCTCACCGACTACGCCCACCTGTTCGGCGCCGACGGCGCCCCCATGCACCAGGGCCGCTCCCTCACCTACCGCTTCGCGACGACGGCCCCGCTGTGGCTGGGCGCACTGGTAGGCCGTACGCCGTTGCCGCCGGGGCAGACGCGACGGCTGGCCTCAGGCGCGCTCAAGTACTTCCTGGACCGGAACGCGGTCGACGACCGGGGCCTGCTGACCCTGGGCTGGCACGGCCCCAACTCGGCTCTGCTGCAAGGCTATTCGGGCCCGGCCTCCCCGTACTGGGCGAGCAAGGGCTTCCTAGGCCTGCTCCTCCCACCGGACCACGAGGTGTGGACGACCCAGGAGGAGTCGGGCCCGACGGAACGAGCGGACGCGGTCACACCGATCGCCCCCGCCAACTGGCTTCTCCAGTCCACGAGTTCGGACGGCGTGGTCCGTCTCCACAACCACGGCAGCGAGGACGTCCGCTACGACCCGTACTACACGCGGCTCGCGTACTCCACGGCGACGGAGCCCTCGGCGTCGTACGACAACAGCGTGATCGTCGGCGACGATCCGAGCCGCACGGAGATCGAACCGCTCGGCGTGGGCGACGGCTGGGTGGCATCCCGGCATGTGGCGGGTGGGGGAGCTCGGGTGACCAGCGTCGTGCTGGCCCAAGGGGCCGTGGAGGTGCGGGCGTTCCTGGTCTCCGACGCCGAGGCCGGGACCGCGGTACGGATCACCGGATGGTCGGCGGGCGACGGACTGCGCTCGCAACTCCTGCCTGTCGCGGGGCTGTCGAGTGATCCCGACGCGCAATCGCCGGACGAGGGCGACGAACACGGCACGGCGCCCGCCGAGTTGACCGGCGTGATCGGCACGGAGCCGGCCCTCTTCATCGCGCTGGCCAGACTCACCGCCGAGCCGGCTCCGGCACCGCCGACGGAAGCGGTCAGGGTGGACGTGACCGGGCCGGACATGTTCGTCGTCCATTGGACGGGCGGACCTGTGCGCGAGGTGCGGCTGGAGGCGGGGCGGGTCACGGTCTCCAGTTGACCTTGAACGGGCGTTGCGAGCCGCAGTGTTCGCCCAAGTCCTCTCCTCGTGGGTTCGGGCAGGATGAGGATCATGGGTGGGAGAGACGAACAGATCGCATGGCTAGCGCGCGCCGGGCTGGAGCTCGTGGGGGACTGGGGAGACTGGCGGGCCGAGGGCGTGCCGCCGTCGGTCGTCGCGTGGCGGTATGTCGTCGCGGGGGCGGCGGAGCCGGTGGTGCGTGTGCCGCTCGGTCGGGCCGATCTCGGTGCGGAGCTCAACGCGCGGTGGCACCGGCTGGCTTCAGAGGTCGGGATGCTCGCCGGGGACGGGGTGTTCCTGGTCGACTCCGTCGGCGGCCCGACCACGGACTGGGCCCGGGTGCGGCTCACCGGGGCGTGGGATCTGGCCGGGGTGGTGGGGGCGGGGTTCGTCACGATGTCGGTCGACGGGGATGTCCTGGTGGGGGTCGTGGCCGGGGAGCGCGACGTGCGGGTCGTCGCCGTCGAGGGGTTCCGTGCGCTGCGGGAGGCGGCGGCACGGGCGATCGGTGAGGAGAGCGATCAGGAACGGGCCGACGCCTGGGCGCGGTTGTTCCGTGGGACGGAGCCCGGCGAGAAGGTGCTCGACGCCTGGGCGCGGGGGCTCTCGCTCAATCCGGCCACCCCGAACGACCTGCGGTCCCGACTGGTGGAGCGGTCCCACTACGGGGTGTACAGCCCCCTGCCGACGGAGGTGGTGGACGCCCTGCTCGCCCACCCCGACCGGAACCTGCGGCTGCGTACGGCCGAGTGCCAGCCGAACATCACCCCCGAGCAGTGGTCCCGCACGATCCGCGCCGCGCAGGGCGAGCGTGAGCGTTGGATCCTCACCCTGCTGGCGGCGGAGCGGCGGGCCGAACTGCCCGCCGACCTCCTCCGCCCGCTCGCCGCCGACCCCTCCGCGCGCGTCCGCTCCGAGGCCGCCCGCTGCGCCGGTCTGCCCGCCGACCTGGCGGTGGAGTTGGCCAGAGATCCCGATGGTGGTGTGCGGAAGGTCGCCTGTGCTGTCGCCTGGCCGTATCTCGAAGTCTCCGCGCGGCAGGCGCTGTTGGGGGACCCCGAGGGCAGGGTGCGTATCGAAGCCCTCCTGCTGCACCACCGGGACGAGCCGATGTCCCGTGCGGTGTACGAGGCGCAGGACGCGGCGGAGCGGGTGCTGGAGACCTGCCGACTGGAGCGCGATCTCGCTGAGCAGTTGGCACGGCACGGCGAACCGGACGAACGCCGCGACCTCGCCCGCAATCCGCGTCTCGATGCCGACCTGGTGGCCCTCCTCGCCGAGGATCCCGACGCCGACGTCCGCTACCAGGTGTCCGTCCGCTCCGACCTCACCGAGGATCAACGCGCCCGTATCTCCGTCGAGTTCGAGTCGGGGGGCCGCTACCGCACCCTCGACTGGGTCGTCGACCTGCATCACGACGAGGAGGCCATGCGTCGCCTCGCCGCGTCCTCGCACTTCCTGGTCCGCCGCAGTGTCGCCCGCGCCCGGCACCTCCCGCCCGATGTCGTCGCCCGCCTCGCCCGCGACGAGGACCGTGTCGTCCAGCTCTTCCTCGCCGAGTCCTGTGACGACGCGCCGGCCGACATGCTGATGAGGGTGTGGCAGTGGTGGGACGGCAGCCTCACCGTCCCCGACCGCCCGCGCGGGCACCCGAACTTCCCCCGCGAGGGCCTCCTCGC
Organism: Streptomyces sp. NPDC001002; assembly: GCF_053599215.1. Classification (NCBI taxonomy): domain Bacteria; kingdom Bacillati; phylum Actinomycetota; class Actinomycetes; order Kitasatosporales; family Streptomycetaceae; genus Streptomyces; species Streptomyces sp. NPDC001002. Next base: position 65,536 of record NZ_JBSFLV010000016.1, read on the forward strand.
CTACGCCGACGACCTGAACCCCCGTATGCGCAGGCTGGTCCTCGACGACCCCGAGTCCACCCCCGAGGACGTGGAACGGCTCAGCCGGGACCGCAGCGACGAGGTCCGCCACCGCGCCGCCACCGACCCCCGGCTGTCACCCGCCGCCGCGGCACGCCTGCTGGAGGACCCGTACGACCACATCCGCAGCGCCGCGGCCCGCCACCCCCGGCTCCCCGCCACGATCCTGACCCGCCGGCTGCGGGGCGAAGGCGACGCCGAGACCGCCGCCCGCAACCCGGCCGTACCGGTGGAGGTCATGTACCGCATGGCAGACCGGATCAGCGCGTCCGCCGAGGCCACCGAGTGACCACCCCGCACGTCGCCTACGGTGTCACGGGCACGTAGGCCCCGATCAGCGCACCGGTCGCATCGAAAAGTTGCCGCGCGCTTCGCGGCGAAGAGGGCCGCGGACTGTCGTCGCACGCGTTGCCCCCAACCACCCGCGCCGCCGAGAATCCCTCCCATGACCTCCACCATCCGCCACGTGACCATCGACTGCGCCGACGCCTACGCGGTCGCCCACTTCTGGTCCCAGGCCCTGGACCTGCCGCTCGCCGAGGAGGACCGGCCCGGCGACGAGGAGGCGCTCATCGAGGACGCGGGTCTGCTCTTCGTCACCGTCCCCGAGTCCAAGACCGTCAAGAACCGCGTGCACTTCGACCTCCAGCCCGCCGACCGCACCCGTGACGAGGAGGTCCAGCGCCTCATCGACCTCGGCGCCACGGTTGTCGACGACCAGCGCACGGGGGACGGCGACGGGTGGGTCGTGCTGTCCGATCCTGAGGGCAACGAGTTCTGTGTGGAGCGCAGTGCGGCGGAGCGGGGGTACTGAGGGAGCGACCTGTCTCACAGCGCTCCGGTGGGCCATCCTGGTAGAGTCGAGACTTTCTTGGGTATCACACCCTTTGGACTCATCACCGGCGAGGGACCGAGGAACCATGGACATGGAGATCCCCGGCGACAGGCGCCTCGCGGCGGCCGTCGTGATGGACGACGACGACCGTGTGCTGCTCGTGCGCCGGAGCGAGAAGGAACGGTTCCTGCCCCGGGTGTGGGGTGTGCCGTGCGGCAAGCTGGAGCCGGGGGAGAGTCCCGAGGCCGGTGTGCTGCGTGAGCTCAAGGAAGAGACGGGGCTGCGCGGCGAGATCGTCGCCCGGATCGGTGAGTCCTCCTTCGTGAGCGAGTACCGCGGGCACGAGATCAAGAACTGGCAGCAGAACTTCCGGGTGCGCCTGCTGTCCGACCCCGACGAGATCAAGCTCCCCGAGGCCGACCAGGACAGCAAGTGGCTCAGTCTGCAACGGCTGACCGAGGTCGACATCGACGACTACAACCTCGACGTCATCCGCCAGGCGTTCTCGTACTGACCCGTCGAGCGATCTTGTACTGACCCGTCGAGCGCTCACGCACTCCTGAGCAGCTCTGCCAATCCCCGCAGCGCCTCCAGATACTCCTCCGGGTCCAACGGCACCTTCGGCACCGCCCCCGGATGAGGCCCCGCCGCAGTGAACACGTCGGTGTGCTCGCGGCGTTCGCTGCCCGTCTCCAGGAACAGCGTCACCGTCGGCTCGTCCGTCTCGCACCACGCGCGGTGCAGGGTGTGCGCGGGGAGGGCGTAGGAACTGCCCGCCGCGTACTGGCCCACATGGGTCAGGCGTAGTCGCGCCGGGCCGGTCGGTTCCAGGAGCCAGTCCGCCGAGCCCTCGTCGAGGGACTCCTCGTAGCGGGCGGCCGCGATACCCCCGTCACCGCGCTCGACCTCGTACAACTCCATCGCGAGCCTGCCGAGGACGATGTAAGAGGCGAGCGGCGAGCGGTGGTTGTGGATGTCCTCCTCGCCGACCGCGCCCGAACCCCGGTGCCACAGATGGGCGCGGAGCATATGGCGCGGGCCGCCGTCGATCAGCAGGAGCTTGTCGAAACCGAGGACGTGGCGGTACGACAGCCGCGCGCACCAGTCGGGATCGCCCTCACCGCAGGCGAGTTCGGCGATCAGCTCCAACAGCCGTTCCCGCATGCCCAGTTCGGCCACGACCGAGCGGGCCGCGTCGGCCAGCCGGCGCTCCGGCAGCTCCCCGTCCAGCGTCTCGGTCAGTAATCGCCGTGCCGCCAGAACCTGCCGACCGCCCATGCACTCCTCCTCAACGACCGCCCCCGTGCGCCGAGTTCGGTCAACTGGTCTCGTCCTGCCGATATACCCATACGGCATGTGCGCGCAGCGCCGATAGTCCCTGGTAGGTCATCCACATGGGATGGCGCAGTTCGCTGTTCTCGATCCGTCCCCAGGACCAGATGCCGTCGGTCTGCGCGGCCCACACCGTGGCGGCGGCCCGCTCCAGCAGTTCCCGCCATGCCGTTTCGAGGCCGTCCTGCTCGGCGACCTCCCTGGCCCCCGGGGTCATCAGCGCGCGCAGGGTCCAGGAGGCGGTGAAGTGCCGTACGTTCAGCACCTCGTGGCGCGAGGGGTCGTCCGAGCGGGGCCGGCGCACCTCCTCGCGCAGGTTCCGCAGATCCTGGGCCGGGTCCGGGCAGGCCAGCAGCCAGCGGACGCCGTCCTCCCGGGCGGACTTCGCGGCGGCGCCCTCGCCGAGGATCCGGGCGGTCCGGTCCAGAGCCACCACGGCCTGCGCGGTGTGCAGCGCGGACGGCAGTCCGTACGGCGGGTCGAGCCGGTAGCTCCAGCAGCGCAGATGGTCGCGGCGCGGGTCGCTGACAGCGCCGTCGACGAGGGACTCGCGCAGCCGGGGCAGGACGTCGGAGTGGGGCGCGGCGCGCAGCAGTCCGCGCAGCACGGTCGTCACGACGTGGGTCGACTCCCGTCCGGGGCGGTCGAGTTCATGGGTGAAGCCGGCCGTGCACCGGCCGACCTCCGCCGCGACCCGTTCGCTGGACGCGCCCGCGCGGGCCAGTACGCCCAGCACGAGTGCCGTGATCTCGGGCCGCGGTTCGGTCCCCTGCGAGCGTGCCGACCAGCCGCCGCCGGGCAGCCGCAGCCGCCACAGAGTGTCGACCAGGTCGCCGGTGCTCAGCCGGCCGTCGGGGACGCCGAGGTCGAGCATGATGTGCAGGCCGTACGCGGTGCCCAGCGCGGTGGGGCGGGACGGGGCGCTCTCGCCGAGGGAGTGCGTCCAGCCGGTGAGCAGGCCGCGGGCCGGGTCCTCGACGACGGACACCTGGGTGACGAGGGCGTGGTGGGCGGCGGCGAAGATCTGAGGGAGCGGGCCGGGCGTGCCGAGGGCCGGGGCCACGGGGGCCGCGGGGAGGGCGTCCGCCCGGCCGACCGCCGCGCGGGCCCGGACCAGCGCCGCCGCCAGCCAGGCCGCCGCGGCTGTGCCGATCCCGCAGACCGTGGAGATCAGATACCTGGCCGTCTCCCCGCCGAGCGAGTCGGGCAGCAGACCGAACAGGAACTGGAACACCACGTACCCGGCGGTCGCGCAGCCGAGGCTGCCCAGCCAACCCACGAAGCGCGCGGCCTCACTTGAGCCGCCCGGCGCCGGGTCGGTGCTGTCGTCGGATCTCAAAGGACCGCGTCCCAGCTGCTGTTGAGACAAGGCGCGCTCCCTCCCCCGGGGCGGCACGTGACCATCGCGAAGATTCCAGTCTAAGTGGTCAGCGGGACAGCTGTGGCATCGACCGGAAGCGCCCCCTCGACCTGGTGAACTTCAGCGGTTCGGCTGCTTCCTGGGCCAGTTCTCCAGCGCGATGTGCAGCGCCGCCACGGCCTGCTCCCACGACCTGCGCACATCACGCGGGGCGCCGAAACCGCCGGTGGCCTCCAAGGCGCAGTAGCCGTGGAAGGTGGCGCGCAACAGGCGCACGGCGTCGGTCAGATCGGGTTCCTCCAGGCCGTAGGCGCGGAGCATGCCGTAGGTGATCTCGGCGGTACGGCGGAAGGCGGGGGTGTCGGCGATGAGGGCCTGGTCGATCCGCAGCTGCGTGGCGGCATAGCGGCCCGGCCGCTCAAGGGCGTACTCCCGGTAGGCGTCGGCGAAGGCGGCCAGCGCGTCCTTGCCGGCCCGGCCGACCACGGCCTCGGCGATACGGTCGATCAACTCGCCGCCCGCCAGGAGGGCGACGCGAGTGCGCAGATCCTGGGCGTTCCTGACATGGACGTACAGGCTCGCGTCCTTCACGCCGAACCGGCGGGCCAGGGCGGACAGGGTGACGTTCTCGAAACCGACCTCGTCGGCGAGGTCGGCGGCCGCCGCGACGACACGCTCGGTGGTGAGCCCGGCTCGGGCCATGCGTCACTCCCTGTGAACCTAGGAATCCCAGGCCGGAGCCTACTTGGTGCAGGTCGTAAGGGGCTCAAGGCGGATACGCCCCATGTCATGTCGCCCAGTACGCGGGAGAGTTGAGGCAAAAGGTAAGAGAGAGGTGAGACGCCGTGCGGGAGACTCCCGGAGATCATCCCTCGGTGGTCCGGAATTCATCTTCCCCCTCAATTCTCCTCACGCGACGTGGTCGCGTCGCGGAAGGCAGCCGCAGAAGGCAGCGGCATCGGGAGGGTTTCATGGGGCACGGGCACACACACGGACCGCACCACCACGGTCATGACCACGGGCACGACCACGGCCACTCGCACGACGGGGCGACGGCTCCGCTGCCCGCCGCCTTCGACACCTCCGTGCCCGACGAGGCCCTGTCCCCCGAGCAGTCCTCGCGCCGCGCGATGCTGCGCCGGGCCGGTCTGCTCGGCGCGGGCCTGGCCGCCGGGAGCGTGATGGCCGGCGCCGCCGGTGCCGCGCCCGCGTACGCGTCCCCCGCGTCGTCGGCCTCCTCCTCCAACAGCCGCCGCAAGAACGGCTTCCTGTGGCTGGCCGGCGACCACCACATCCACACGCAGTACAGCAGCGACGGCAAGTACCGCGTCGCCGACCAGGTCCGCCAGGGTGCCCGGCACGGCCTGGACTGGATGGTCATCACCGACCACGGCAGCGTGGCGCACGCCAAGATCGGCGTGGACAAGGTGAACCCGGACATCGTCGCCGCCCGTGACGCCTACGACGACACCCTCGTCTTCCAGGGCCTGGAGTGGAACATCCCGGGCGCCGAGCACGGCACGGTGTTCGTGCACCCGGGCCGCAACGAGGTCTCCGTCCTCAAGCAGTTCGAGAACGACTACGACGGCAGCGTCAAGAACGCCTCCGGCTCCTCGCCCGCCAACGAGGCCCTCGCGGTGGCGGGGCTCGCCTTCCTCGGCGAGCAGGTCAAGCAGCGCAAGGTCAAGGACGCGCTGATGCTCGCCAACCACCCGGCGCGGCGCGGTGTCGACTCGCCGCACGAGATCCGCGCCTGGCGCGACGCGACCTCCCGCGACCACCAGATAGCCGTCGGCTTCGAGGGTGCGCCCGGCCACCAGGCCGCCGGTCTGCCCGCGCCGTTCGGTCCGGGCCGCGCCCGGGGCATCTACGACAACAACCCCAGCGTCGACTCCTTCGCCGGCTACCCGCTGGAGAGTTACCGCACCTGGGGCGGCTTCGACTGGATGACCGCCACGGTCGGCGGCCTGTGGGACAGCCTGCTCGCCGAGGGCCGGCCCTGGTGGATCACCGCCAACTCCGACTCCCACCAGATCTACGCCGACACCGCGGCGCGTGGCACCGGTGGCAACTTCGACACCGACGGCCGCTACCCGGACCCGATCTACAACGGCCAGATCGACATCACCCAGGGCGACTTCTGGCCCGGCCACTACAGCCGCACGCACGTCGGCTCCGAGGACTTCTCCTACGGATCCGTCATGGACGGCATCCGCGCCGGCCGCGTCTGGGTCGACCACGGCCAGCTGATCAGCGGCCTCGACGCGCGGCTGTCGGGCGGCAGCCGCTGGGCCACGCTGGGCGGCGCGCTGCACGTCCGCAAGGGCACCCGCGTCACCCTCACCGTGGACGTGGCACTGGCCGGCGGCCCCAACTGGGCGGGCTTCACCCCGAAGTTGGCCCGCGTCGACGTCATCCAGGGCGATGTCACAGGCCCGGTCGCGGACAAGGACACCTTCACCGCGCCGACGGCCAAGGTCGTCAAGACGTACGAGGTCAACAAGTCCACCGGCACGGTCCGGCTCAGCTACGACCTCGGCCGCGTCGACACCCCGCGGTACGTGCGCCTGCGCGGTAGCGACGGCAACCGGTCCGCCGTCGGCGCGCTGGGCGCGGCGGTCGACCCGGCCGGTCCGGCGATCGACGTCGTCGGCTCGGCCGACCCGTGGAAGGACCTCTGGTTCTACTCCAACCCCGTGTGGGTCCTGCCCTCGTGACCTCGTACGCCCTCACGGTGGACGCCGGCCTGCGCGACCTGGCCGCCGCCGACCACCTGCTCCACACGCTGGCCGCCGAACTCGCCCTCCCCGAGGGCGTGTTCGGCTGCACGCACCTGATCCGCGACGACCGCCCACGGGTCGCAGTGTCCCTCACCCTGCCCTCGGAGCCCCTCCTGCGCACCGCCCTGGAGAGGCTCACGGGGGCGGGCCACGAGGCGACCCCCGGCACCCCGGACGACCTGGGCCGCGCGGTCCTCTTCCCGGGCGCCGCGACCCTCACCGGCACGGTGACGATCGCGGACCTGCTCTCCGCCTCCGCGATCGACAGGGTCACCGTCCTGGGCACACCGGGCGAACCCGCCCCGGACACCCGCCTGGTGACCCGGGACCACGTCCGCCCGCAGTGGACACCGTCCGGGGAACTGGTCCTCACGGCGATGCCGGCGGCGGACGACACGCTCGTTCCGTTCGAGGTGCCGGATCCGACGCCCTGCTGCGCGGACCACTGACCGTGACGACGCCGGAGCCACCGGCGTCGTCAACCGTTCACCCCCGTGTAGTGGTTCAGGCTCCAGCGCCACAGGACCCGCCCCGCCAGATACGCGACGAGGCCCAGCAGCGGTGATGCCGCCGCCAGCCAGTACGGCGTCCCCGTCGAGTGGCCGTGGCCCGTGAGGACCGCTGCCGGGAAGTAGGCGACGAAGGCGAGCGGGAGGCCGTAGGTGAGGAAGCCGCCCACCGCTCGCGGGAGGACGTTGAGCGGGTAGCTGCCGAAGGTGCCCAGGAGTTCCTCCAGCCAGCGGCCCCAGTAGTCCGCGGCCGGGAAGCGCAGGGACGCGGAGGCCACCACCGTGAACAGGGCCGCCTCCAGGAGCATCCCGCCGAGTACGGCCGCGATCAGGTACGAGATCCGGCCTGCTGTCCAGTGCAGGTCGCTGCGGCTGATCGCGCCCACCATCAGGCCCGTCGCCACGGTCAGGTCGCCGATCGCGTTGGTCGGGAAGTACTGGAGCTGGATCTGGCGGTAGACCGGCATCGGGCGGAGCAGGTAGGCGTCGATCTTGCCTTCCTGGATGTGTCGGCCGAGGCCGTGCACCCGGCCCAGGAGCAGCACGAACAGGCCGTGCGCCAGCATGCGCGTGGCCGGGATGAGCAGGACGTCCGAGCTGTCCCAGCCGCCCATCCCGGTGAACCGGGTCAGCAGCACGGTCGCGAAGACGATCACCGAGACCTGCCAGATCGCGCCGATCGCGATCATCATCATGAACTCGGTGCGGTACTCCAGCTGGGCACGGAAGTTGAGACGCGTGATGCGCCACATGATCCGGACGGCGTTCATGGGCCTCAACCTCCTTGGGAGACGACACGGCGGGCGGCTCGCCGCCACAGGAATCGGGTGAGCATGCCGAGGACCACGACCCAGGCCGCCTGCAGGGCCAGTTGGGCGGCCGCGTCGGACAGCGGGATGCGGCCGACGTACAGCGAGAGCGGCACGCTGAGGGTTGCCTGGAAGGGCAGGAAGGCGCTCAGGGTGATGAACCAGTCGGGGAAGAACCACAGTGGCGCGTACACCCCGGACAGCAGGTTCTGCGCGAAGATCAGGATCATGATCGCGGCGTCGTTGCGCAGCGTCCAGAAGCACAACTGGTCGATGAGCAGCATGACGTAGTGCAGCACCCACTGGCCGAGGAGCAGGCTGAGCGCGAACACCCCGGTCACCGCGGCCGACTTGGGCGGTTCGACCACCCCGGCCGCCAGGCAGATCACGTAGCCCGCGAACGCCCAGGCGAAACCGTAAAGTTGCTCGCCCAGCGCGCGCAGTGCGTAGTAGCGGTGCGGGGGGAGCGGGCGCAGGTACCAGTAGACGATCGTGCCGTAGTGCAGGTGCTGCACGACCGAGTCCCGAGCCGCGTACTGATCCAACTCCCGCAGCCGGGAGGCGAGTACGGCCAGCACGGCGTACGTCACCGCCTGGTCGCGGGTCAGGCCCGCCGTCGTGCCGGTGTGCGCGTACAGGCCGTGCCACAGGGACGCGACCAGCACGATCTGCACCGTCAGCCGCAGCACGGCCGCGGTGATCCGGGGCGGTGTGTACAGCTCGCCCAGCGGGGTGACGCGCATCGCGCGCCAGGCGTACAGGCTCGTCATCTCAGACCGCCTCGGCCCGGGCCTGCACGTACGCCGCCCGCATCACGTCCTCCAGGTCCGCCTCGTCGACGGCGACGCCCGTCACCTCGTACCGCTCGATGACCAGCTTCAACGCCTTGTGGACCGTCGGAGCGGCCGGACCGTCCGGCCCGAACACCACCTGCGGGCCGTCCCGGCGCACCAGCGCGATGCCAGGCAGCGGACCGACCGGCGTGTGCGGATCGGCCAGCGTCGCCCGCACCTGCCACGTCGAGCCGAACCGGCCGCGGATCTCGTCGAGCGTGCCGTCGAGCACCAGCCGCCCGTGGTTGATCAGCACCACCCGCTCGGCCAGCCGCTCGACCTCCGTCATGTCGTGCGTGGTGAGCAGGACCGTGCGCCCCCGCTCCTCCACCTGGTGCCGCAGGAACTCCCGTACCTGCTCCTTCACCACCACGTCCATGCCGATCGTCGGCTCGTCGAGGAAGACGACCATGGGGTCGTGCAGCAGCGCGGCGGCCAGGTCGCAGCGCACCCGTTGGCCGAGGGAGAGATGGCGGACGCGGGTGTCCCAGAAGGCGGACAGTTCGAGGATGTCGTCGAACTCCCGCAGCCGGGCCGCGTGTTCGGCCCTGGGCACTTCGTAGATGTCCCGCAGGATCGCGAACGACTCGCGCACCGGCAGGTCCCACCACAGCTGGGTGCGCTGCCCGAACACCGCGCCGATGTTACGGGCGTTGCGTTCCCGTTCCTGGTACGGCACCACGCCCGCGACCCGGGCCTCGCCCGAGGTGGGCGTGAGGATGCCGGTGAGCATCTTGATGGTGGTGGACTTGCCGGCGCCGTTCGGGCCCAGCAGGGCGAGGAGTTCGCCCTGGGCAACGTCGAAGGTGATGTCGGAGACGGCGTGTTTGACGGCCCGCTCCGGATTGACCAGGGAGCGGAGCGCGCCCGTGAAACCCGGGCGGCGGACGGTGGTGTGGAAGGTGCGGGACAGCCCGCGGACCTCGATGCTGCCGATCACTCGACGAACCTCCGGGTGAGCTGGATCAGCCAGACAGTGGCCGCGAGCGAGGCGGCGGAGAGCGCGGCAAGCAGCCAGGGGACCGCGTGGATGCCCCAGGCCTCGATGCCCACGCCCAGCAGTGGCGGCGCTGCCACTCCGCCGATCATCGACGCGGCGATGACCCAGGCACCGGCACGCTTCGCCTGGGGAAGCGCCCTGTTCAGCCAGGGCAGTCCGGTCGGGAAGACCGGCGCGATGAACAACCCAACACCCGCGTACGCCACCGGCGCCACTCCTTTTATCAGCGCCAAAAGCAGGCACACCGTCATGCCGGTCGCGCAGATCGTCAGGATGCGCTCGGGGGAGTACTTCAACGCGAGCGGTACGACGAGGAAGCGGCCCACCGTCATCATCAGCCAGTACACGGAGGTCGCCGAGGCGGCCGCCGTCGCACTGTGGCCGACGGTCTCCAGGTGGGTGGGCTCCCAGCCGCCGACGCCCAACTCCACGGCCACATTGAGGATGTAGAGGGCGAGGAAACCGACGAGGACACGGGAGAGACCGAGGCCGGGTGCCGTCCCGCCGACCGGCGGTTCCACATCGACCGCCTTCGTCCGTACGCCACTCGACCCCGGCACGATCAGCGCCACCGCCAGCACCGCGCACGCCCCGAAGGCGTACGGGTACGAGTCCGGACCCAGCCACGCCACCACCGCCGGGCCGAGCACCGCCCCGATGCCGAAATGGGCGTTCAGGACGTTCAGCATGGCCGTGGAGCGGTCGCCGAAGCCGGCCGCGAACAGCAGGTTGAGGCCGTAGTCGACACCGCCGAAGCCGAGCCCGCCCAGGAAGGCGGCGGCCAGCGCGAACGGCCAGTTCGGGGCGAGCGCGAAGCCCGCCGCGCCCAGCGCCATCAGGACGTAACTCGCCGAAAGCAGCGTCCTGTTGCTGATCCGGGAGTGGATCGCGTTGAAGGCGAGTACGCCCGCGACCCCGCCCGTGAAGTGCAGGCTCAGGCCGAGTCCGGCGCCCGAGGGGGACAGGCCGAACTCCTCGCGCAGACCCGGCACCGACGGGCCGTACAGCGCCTGGAACATGCCGATGAGGACGAAGCCGAGACAGGACGCGGCCGCGGCCGGCCGGGTGAAGAGCCGGCCGGCCGCGGGGGCTATGAGGCCCCTGTCGCTCAACTGGGTTCCGAGAACACGAAGGAGAACTCGGCGGGCTCCGCCCGCAGGTAGTACTGCGGCAGCGGGCCCGGACCGCAGGACTGCGAACCGATGCCGTGCAGCCCGTGGTCGAGGTTCACCCACACCGTGTCACCGGGTGTGAGATCCGGGAGATGGGTGGCCGCCGCCAGCTGCTCGGTCGTCCAGCGCCTGGCGGTGAAGGAGAACTCCGGGTCGCCGTCGATCCGCAGCCCGCCGATCTCCGCCCACCGCACGTCGGCCCGCGCGCCGTTCTCCTGCGGACGCACGTACGGCGTCTGGAGCTCGTCGACGGTCGCGTCCCAACGGGCCAGTCGGGAAGCCGACTTGGTGTCCGGGTAGCCCTCGCCCGGACCGCCGCCGAACCACCGCACCCGGTCCGCCGAACCGTCGATACCGAAGCGCACGCCGAGCCGCGGCAGCGGCACGGTCCAGTCGCCCTCGGGCCCCACGGACACCGTCAGCCGCAGCCGGTCGCCGTCGGAGGTCCAGCGGTACACCGTGCTCAGGCCCACCTCCCAGGCGGCCGGCGCGACCCGGGTACGGACGGTCAGCGCGTCCTCGCCGACCTCCACCGCGTCCAGCCGGTGCCGCATGCGGTGCAGGCCCAACTTGCGCCACAGCAGCCCGTACCGCGTGTCCGACTGCCACTCGGCGCCGTCGTCGTTGTCCGTCGGGGCCCGCCACACGTCCAGCCGCAGGCCGGTCACGTGCACCCCGCCGATCGTGCGCAGTTCGCCGGTGCGGGCGTCGAAGGTGGCCGGGCCGAGGGTGATCAGCCGCTCTCCGACAACAGGCGCGTCGGACGCGGCGAGGGACGGCAACGGCCGCGCGGAGAACGCCACTTGGCCCCACGCCACCTCGTGCCCCTTCGGCGCCCACAAGGTGTCCTCGGCGAGCAGCGCCCGTACCGTCCATCCCGTCTCGGCGCCCCGGCCGTCCGGTGCCCCGGGCAGCTTGACGTCCGCGGACTCGCCGGCCGCGAGTGCGGGCACGGACAAGCTGCCCAACTCGACCGTCTCGCCGTCCACTTGGTAAGACCACTCAAACGCGAACGCGGACAGATCGGCGAAGTCCTGCTTGTTCGTGATCCGAACCGTGCCGTCCGAACCGTCGCCCTCGATGCCTACCGGCTCGATGACCTTCTTGAACTCGACGAGCCCCGGGGAGGGTTGCCGGTCCGGGAAGACGAGACCGTCGCAGACGAAGTTGCCGTCGTGCAGCTCCTCGCCGAAGTCGCCGCCGTAGGCGAAGCCCAGCTCCTCGTGCTTGATACCGTGGTCGATCCACTCCCAGATGAAGCCGCCCTGGAGCCGCTCGTGCGCCTCGAACAGCCGCTGGTAGTCGGCGATCCCGCCGGGGCCGTTGCCCATGGCGTGCCCGTACTCGCAGAGGATGAAGGGGAGTTGACGACTCTTGTGCGTGCCCCCGTCCAACTCCTTGCCGATCCTTTCGACTTCCTCGTGGAAGGCGTACATCCGCGAGTACATGTCGGTGTCACGGCAGTCGATGTCGCCCTCGTAGTGCACGAGCCGTGAGCGGTCACGGTCGTGGATCCACTCGGCCATCGCGGTCAGTCCGCGACCGGTGCCGGCCTCGTTGCCCAGCGACCAGATGACCACCGAGGGGTGGTTCTTGTCCCGCTCGACCATGCGGGAGGCGCGGTCCAGGAGGGCCGGGGTCCAGCGGTCGTCGTCGACGGGGTTGTCGCGCCAGGCCTGCTCCACGAAGCCGTGGGTCTCCAGGTCGCACTCGTCGATCACCCACAGCCCGTACTCGTCGCACAGGTCCAGGAAGGCCGGGTGCGGCGGGTAGTGCGAGGTGCGGACGGCGTTGAGGTTGTGCCGCTTCATCAGGAGCACGTCCGCGCGCATGGTCTCCAGGTCGAGTGCGCGGCCCTTCTCGGGGTGCCACTCGTGCCGGTTGACTCCCTTGAAGAGCAGGGGAGTTCCGTTGACCTTGATCAGCCCGTCCTCCAGTACGACGGTACGGAAACCGACGCGCAGCGGCACCCGCTCGCCCTCGGTGACCAGCTCGCCGTCGTACAGCACGGGGCTCTCGGCGGTCCACGGCCGCACCGGCACCGTGACCGTCTCCCCGGTCGCGACATCGATGTCCAGGCCGGGCACGGACACCCGCCCGTCGACGTCGGAGTCGACACGCAGGGTGCCCTCGCCGGTGACATGGTCGTAGGAGGCGTGCACGAAGTGGTCGAGGACGGCGCCCGCCGGGCGGTGCAGCAGGGTCACGTCACGGAAGATGCCCGGCAGCCACCACTGGTCCTGGTCCTCCAGGTAGGAGCCGGCCGACCACTGGTGCACGCGGACGGCGAGCACGTTGCCGCTCGGCCTGAGCAGATGCCCGACCGCGAACTCGTGCGGCAGCCGGGAGCCCTTGAACTCCCCGATGTCCGTGCCGTTGAGCCAGACCCGCGCGCAGGACTCCACGCCGTCGAAGCGCAGCACGACCCCGCCCTCGGACAGGTCCGGCCAGTCCGCGGGCAGGTCGAAGACGCGCAGGTGGTCGCCGGTCGGGTTCTCCGTCGGCACGTGCGGCGGGTCGACCGGGAAGGGGTAGAGGTGGTTGGTGTAGATGGGCGAGCCGAACGCGCCGTCGCCCTGGAGGACCCAGTGACCGGGGACCTGGACCTCGGCCCAGTCCCCGGCGTCGAACCCGGGCTCGGCGAACGCGTCGTCCTCGGCGTCGGCCGTCGCCGACACCCGCAGGCTCCACGCGCCGTTCAGGGACAGAGAAGCGGCGTCCGAGGACGCGTACCAGGCGCGGGGCGGGAGGGCCCCGCTGCCGGGTGCGACGTCCTCGACGTAGTCGACGGCCGTTGGTGTGCGGAAAGACATCGGACTCCAGGTCTTGGGTCTTGGGACGGGGGTGTCAGCCCTTGATACCGGTCTGCGCGATTCCCTGCACCAGCCAGCGCTGGAGGAAGAGGAACACGAAGACCAGGGGCAGGATCGAGACGGCGGTGGCCATGAAGATCAGATGGAAGTTGACGGTCTGGTTGGTCATGAACGAGGAGAGCGCTATCTGCACGGTCCAGGAACTCGGATCCTGCCCGATGACCAGCGGCCACAGGAAGGCGTTCCAGCCGCCGATGAACGTGATCGTGGCGATCGCCGCGAAGAAGTTCAGCGAATTGGGTACGACGATCCGCCAGTACGCGCCCCAGTAGCCGAGCCCGTCCACGCGTGCCGCCTCCTCCAGTTCTTTGGGGAACCCCAGGAAGTACTGCCGGAACAGGAAGCAGGTGAAACCACTGAAGAGGCCCGGGATGATGAGGCCACGGTAGGTGTCGACCCAGCCGAGGGACGAGACGAGAACGAAGCTCGGCACGAAGGTGACGGCCGTGGGAACCATCAGGGTCGCCAGGACGGCGTAGAACACCTTGTTGGCGTGCCGGTAGGGGATGCGGGCCAGGCCGTAGCCGGCAAGGGAGCACACCAGGAGGGTGCCGACGGTCATCAGGACGGCGACGACGGTCGAGTTCCACAGGGCGCGGCCGAACTGGACGGTCTGGTCGTCGAACAGCTCGGAGACGTTGCCCCACTGGAAGGAGGGCAGCAGCTTCCAGTTCTCGCCGGTGATCTCCGGGTCCGTGGAGAGGGCGTTGCGGAGGATCAGATAGAAGGGGATCAGGAAGAGCAGGGCGGCGACGCCGACGGCGAGGTACAGGCCGGTGTTGCCGAGAATGCCGCCGCGCTTCTTGCGGTTCCTGCCCACGTGCGGTGCGGTGGTGGTCACTTGGACTCCTCCCCCCTTCCGAAGCCCATGATCCGGCCCTGGGCGAGAGTGACGATGCAGATCAGCAGGGACAGGATGACCGCGCCCGCGCTGCCGGCGCCGTAGTCCTGGCTGTTGCCCAGGGCCGTCTTGTAGAGCTCCATGAGCGGGGTCTGGGCCCAAGTGGCCTTGGTGCTGATGATGTTGAAGAACTCGTCGAACGCCTGGTACGCGGCGACGAGCAGCAGCAGGACCACCGCCGTGGAGGTGGCGCGGAGCTGGGGCAGCGTGATGTACCGGAAGGTCTGCCAGCCCGGCTTGGCGCCGTCGATCTCGGCGGCCTCGTACAGCTCGGCCGGGATGTTCTGCAGCGCCGCGAGGAACAGGATCATGTAGAAGCCGGCCTGGATCCACAGGCGCAGGGTCACGATGACCAGCCAGTACCAGGGCGGGCTCGGGTTGGCGAGGTAGGCGATGTTGTCCACGCCGAACCAGCCGAGGACGGTGTTCATCAGGCCGAAGCGGACGCCGCTGAAGATGGACATCTTCCAGATCAGCGCGGCGGCGACGTAGGACACGGCGGTCGGCAGGAAGAACACCGACCGGAAGAACGCCCGCATGAACCGCAGCTGGTTCACCAGCAGGGCCAGCCCCAGCGACAGCGCCCAGGTGGTCGGAACGATGAACGCGGCGAACACCGTGAACGTCAGCAGCGACTGGGGGAAGTTGCTGTTGGTCAGGATCTGCTTGTAGTTGTCGAAGCCGATGAAATGGCTCGGAGTGACGGTGTAGCGGGCGTCGAAGAAGCTGAGCCAGATGCTCCAGCCGATGGGGACGAAGACGAAGATCACCAGGCCGATGAGGAACGGGCCGGTGAAGAGCCAGAAGTTCAGGGTGGCGTTGGACCGCAGGCCCCGCCGCGGCCGGGCCTGGGAGGCCTTGGCCGCGGCGGTCTTGGCGACCCCGCGCGTGGTGGTGGTCGACATGTCGGGTTCCGTCCGCCGGCCTATCCGAACAGCTTCTTGAGCTCGACGTCGACCTTCTTGTCGCAGGCGTCGAGCGCGGCCTCCGGGTTGCCGTTCTTGCGGACGGAGTTCGCGATCACGTCGGCGAACGCGGTGAGCATGGTCTGGTCGAAGCCGATGTTGTCGAAGTGCCCGTAGTCGGTGAAGAGCTTGACGCCCTCGGCCGGGAGGCCGGACTTGAGCTTGGTGGCGCCGGCGGCTATCGAGGACCGGGGCGGGATGTGGAAGCCGTAGGACAGCGCCCAGTCCTCCTGGTACTTCTTCTGGTCGATCCACAGCCACTTGACGTAGGCCTTGGCCGCCTCGACGTTGTCGCCCTTGGCGTTGACGAACATCGACCAGCCGCCGTTGTAGACCGACTGCTTGCCGCTGCTGCCGATGCTCGGGAACGGGAAGACGCCGAGGTCGTCGCCGAGAGCCTGCTGCATGGCCGGCATGGACCACATGCCGCCCCACTGGATCGCGCACAGGCCCTGGTTGAGCGAGGACGGGTCCCAGAAGTCGGTCGGGGCGTCCAGGAGCACATGACCGCTGGTGAACAGCTGACGGAGCTTCTTGAGGCCCTCGACGACGCCGTCCGTGTGGTAGGCGATCTCGTTCTTGTCGTCGAGGGTGTCGGCCCCGGCCGACCAGATGATCGGGTTCTGGACCGCGGTGAAGTCGTTGCCGAGGAAGGCGCCCTTGACCTTGCCGGTGGTGAGCTTGGCGGCGGCCTCCAGCAGCTCGTCCAGCGTGGTCGGGACCTCGACCTTGGCCTTCTCCAGCATCGACTTGCGGTAGTAGAAGAACTGCGGGTCGTCGATCATCCGGACCCCGTAGATCTTCCCGTCCACCGTGTGCGACTTGATGTCGGCCGGGTTGAAGTCGTCCTTGACCGGATCGATGATGTCGCTCAGGTCGGCCACCTGACCGCTCTTGACCAGCTGCAACTGCGGGTGGAACTCGAAGACGTCGGGCGCCTGCTTGGTGAGCAGGGACGAGAACAGCTTGGCCTCGAAGTTGTTGCCGGTGATCCAGTTCGTGGTCACGTTCGCCTTGGAGTACGCCTTCGCGTACCGCTTGATGGCCTGCTCGGTCCCGGCCTCGCCGTACGCGTGGAAGTACTGGACGAGCTGCTCGCCCGAACCGCTCCCGCCCCCACGCCCGTTGTTCCCCCCGCACGCGGCCAGCGTCCCCGCCGCTGCCATGCCCGCGGCGGCCCGGAAGATTGATCGACGGGACCAGTTGCTGTTGCTCATTGCCGACATGCTGACGTCCTTGTCTGTCGAGTGCGGCTGCGGCTCCACGGCTCAGTGGCCAGGTGGCTGAAATCAGGTGCGGTGCGGGACGTTAACCTTCGGCTAAGGCTTCGGCAAGGGGTTGGACGAAGTCTGTTCGAAGCGTTGTGCGCGGTTCGGGATGCCGAACGCGCGGACTTCACAAGGGGGTTGAGGGCCGCCGGGCCGGAAGCGGTCGGCGGCCCTCTGAACAGGGGAAATGAGGTGCCGGAGGACTAGAGCGAGAGGCTAACCACTCCTGGTCCAGACCTCGTTGGCGCCGCCATTGCAGCTGTACAGAATCACCTTGCCGCCGTCGCCGGTCGCCTGCCCGCTGACGTCCAGGCACTTGCCGGACGCCTCGCTGAGGACCTGCCCGTTGGCGTTCAGCAGCCAGCGCTGCGAGGCGTCACCGGTGGCATCGGCGGACGCCGTCAGGGCACCCGAACTCCCCGCCGTCAGATAGCCGTTCACGCCCTTCAGACGGCCCTTCGCGTCGTACGACCAGGACTGCCCGGTGTCGCCGGTGCACGTGGCGATCGCGGCCCCCGAGGTGTCCGCGGTCAGGCACTTGCCGGACTGCTTCCCGACCAGCGCGCCCGTGACCGCCGTACTGCCGTGACCCTTCTGGTCGAGGACGTACGTCGTGATCGAGCGGCCTGCGAGTGTCGCGGAGACCGTGCCCGAACTCACCGACGGTTTCGCCACCTTGGCCCAGTCCTCGGTGGCCGAGGTCCGCACGGCCTGCGAAGTCCGCACCGGGGTCCGGCTGTTGAAGTGCAGACTCAGGGGCGTGTCCGTGGCGTTGTGGTTGTTGACCACGACCACCCACTTGCCGTCCCGGTCGTACGTCGACACCTCGACGCCCTCCGGCACACCGGTCACGTTGTGCGCGACCGAGCCCGGTTTCACGAACCGGCTGTACTGGCCCAGCGCGTAGTACCGCTTGGTGAAGTACAGCGACTGGTTGCCGTTGGTCGCGTAGTTCGGGTCGTAGTAGATCAGGCCGTCGTTCCAGCCCTCGTCGTTCCTCGTGTACGGGTCGCTGCCGTAGCCGCTCGCGAGCGCCACCCACCACTGGAAGGCGGAGTCGTGGGAGCTCGCGAAGTCCTTGTAGACGATCCGGGACATCAGCAGGGCGTTGTCGATGCCCGGGTCGTACTCCTGGTTCCAGCCGGTCGTGCCCTTGCCGAAGCAGCAGATCTCGGTGGCCCAGGAGGTCTTCCCGACCGACTTCGCCGTCTCGTAGACGTTGCCCAACTGGCCGTCATTCGGGTTGTTGTACGTGTGATGGGCCAGCTTGTCGACGTACTGGGCGGTGTCCGGCTGGTTGATCCACTGCGGGACCTCGGTGCTGAACTGGACCGTGCTGCTGGACTCGTCGGCGATGATCCCGGTCCGCTGGTGCCGGGCTTGCTGCTCGGCGCCCAACGCCCGCACGATGTCGTCGCGTTGGTCGACGGTGACCTGCATGCCCTCCTGGCCGCAGGAGCCGAAGTCGTTGTCGGGTTCGTTGAAGGGGCTGATGTAGTCGAACCTCGCGCCCTGCTTGGCGAGGTGATCGGTCACGTCGGCCACGTACTTGGCGAAGTCCGTCACGTTCTCGGCCTTCAACTGTCCGCCGCAGCTCTGCCCGTTGGTCGTCCACTCGGCCGGCGCGCTGTTGACGAAGCCGATCAGGTCCTGGACGCCGTACTTCGCCGCGTACTTCAGGAACGTACGGCCGCCCTTGTCCTTGCTCCAGTCGTAGGTGCCGTCGGAGTTCAGGAAGTCCTCGGCGGCGCGGGCCGGGGTGGTGACCGCGGCGCCGCCGCCACCGATGTTGTAGCGGTACGAACTCAGGTCCAGGCCCTGCTCGGAGAAGAGCAGCTTCGCCACCCGGGCCTGCACCTTGGGCGAGAAGTGCTGGAGGTCGTTGACCCACCAGGCGCCGGACGCGCCGATGTCGTCGATGGTCTGGGCCGCGTGCGGGGAGACCTGGGCGGATGGGGTGGCGGCCGAGGCGGGCGGGGCCGATATGAGAGGCCCCGCGACGGCCAGTGCGGCCGCCGCCGTCAGCAGGAACGGTCTCCTGGAGTGGGGGCGAGGGTGGGGGTGAGTCATGTGCATCCCTTCCGTCGTCATGAAGGCGGTGCGGTACGGCTCCTTGCGGGAGTGGTGCGTTTGGTGCCGGTCCTCTGTCCCACCGACTGAAGGGCCCCTTCGAGCGCGAACGTGGCCGCGCCCAGGCACACCGGGTCGGTGGGGATGGGGGAGAGGACGATCTCGGTGGCGGCGAACGGGCGCGGCAGCGCGTGCCGGGCGACGGCCTCGCGCACCTCCGCGACCAGGGGTTCGCCGAGCGCGGCCGCGACCCAGCTGCTGAGCACGACCACTTCGGGGTTGAACAGGTTGACCAGGTCGGCGACGCCCGCGCCGAGGTACTTGACGGTGTCCCGGATCGCCTTCACCGCGATCGGGTCCCGGGTGCGCAGCCCCTCGGCCAGCGCGGCGATGGTCGCCGTCTGGTCCTCGGGGTGCAGCAGGGTGCTGTCGGGGCTCAACTCCCGCAGGTTCAGCATGATTCCGGACGCGCCGACATAGGCCTCCACGCAGCCGTGCTTGCCGCAGCGGCACAGCCGGCCGTCCAGCACGATCGTGGTGTGGCCCCACTCGCCGGCGCTGTTGCTCACGCCCCGGTGCAGCGCGCCGCCCAGGACGAGCCCGGCGCCCACGCCCGTGCCGAGGTTGACCACCACGGCGTCCCCGCGCCCGCGCGCGGCCCCGAACCACAGCTCGGCCACCGCGGAGGCGCGCAGCGGGTTGTCGAGGTAGAGCGGGTAGGCGATGTGCTCGGTGAGCAGGTCGAGCAGCGGCACGTCGTGCCAGTTCCAGTTCGGCGCGTACTCCGAGAAGCCGGTCTCACGGTCCACCTGGCCCGGCACGCTCACCCCGACGCCGAGCACCCGGGCGCCCTCGATGCCGGCCTGCGCGACCACCGAGCCGACGGCCGCGGCGACATGGCTGACCACCTGCTCGGGCAGGCTCTCGCCGGGACGCATGTCCTCGTCGGCGCGGGCCAGCACGTTCAACGCCAGGTCGAACAGCTCGACATGGACGTACGTCTCCGCGATGTCGACGCCGATCAGCGCGCCCCCCGACGCGTTGACGGCGACCAGGCCGCGGGGCCGGCCGCCCGCCGAGTCCTCGAACCCGACCTCCGTGATCATCCGCAGGTCGAGCAACTCGCCGACCAGGGTGGCGACCGTGGCCAGGCTCAGTCCGGTGGCGGCCGCCAACTCCTGCCGGGAGGTGGGGGATGCGGCGATGATCTGGCGCAGCACCTCGTATCGGTTCGCCGTACGGATGTCACGTGATGTGCGCTTCACCGCGTCTGTCCCCCGTCCCTTCGCTCCTGCGGACCGGGACACGACGGCACCGGCGCGGCGCAAGGCTATGGGCTGCCGGTGACTTTCGACAAGGGGTTAGGAAAGGGGCTTTATAAAGTCCCGGTCCAAGCCGCCGGCGATTCCGGGTCCGAGGCTCAGTCGCCGAGGACGTCCCGTACGAAGGTGTTGGCGAACTTGCCGGCGGGGTCCAGCGTACGGGCCACCTTCCGGAAGTCGCCGAGCCGGGGATACCGCTCGCGCAGCACCGGCGCCGGCGTCGTGAACACCTTGCCCCAGTGCGGCCGCGCGTCGAAGGCGTCCAGTGCCGCCTCCACCGCGCCCACCACCGGCAGCACGGCCGCGGTGTCGTCGACCCAGGTGAAGTGCAGGGCCACGGTGTCCCGCCCGTAGGACGGGCTGAGCCACTGCGCGTCGGCGGCCACCGTGCGCACCTCGCAGACCTGGAGCAGGGGCGCGACCGTCGTCCGGATCGCGTCGAGCGCGTGCAGGGCGTCGAGGGCGGACGGCCGCGGCAGCAGATACTCGGACTGCAGCTCGGAGCCGCTGCTCGGGGTGAACTCGGCCCGGAAATGCGGGAGTCGCTCGTGCCACGGGCCCGGTACGCCGAACTGCTCGGTGCAGTTGAGGGCGGGCATCCCCGGCACCGGGTGCATTTTCTCGGTCGCCGGTGCGGCCCACGGGAAGTCCGGGAGCGGCTGGTCGGTGCGCCGCTTGAGCCACACCTGCCGGAAGCCCGGCGCCCGCCAGTCGGTGAACAGACTCACGCTGTACGCCGTCGCGGCGACCGTCTCGAAGTCCAGCCCCGCGAGCGGGAGTTCGGTGAACACGTACTGCTCGACGTCGAAGCTCGGCTCCAGGTCGAGGGTGAGCGTGGTGACGATGCCCAGGGCGCCCAGGGAGGTGACGGCGCCGTCGAAGCGGTCGTCGCCGCGCGCGATGGTCACGGTCGAGCCGTCCGCGGTGACGAGCTCGACCTCGCGCACGACCGACGCGAGCGAGCCGTTGGCGACCCCGGAGCCGTGGGTGCCGGTGGCCACCGAGCCGGCCACGGAGATGTGCGGCAGGGAGGCCATGTTGGGCAGGGCGAGGCCGTGGGCGTGCACGATCCGGGCCAGTTCCGCGTACCGGACGCCGCCCGAGACCCGTACCGTGCGGGCCTCGGTGTCCACGTCGATCACCGGGGGCAGCCCGGCCGTCGACAGCAGGACGCCGTCGGCACCCGGCTCGGCGATCTCGTTGAAGGAGTGCCCGCTGCCCAGCGCCCGCACCTTCGCGCTGTCGGCCACCAGGGCCCCGAGCGCGTCGAGCGAGTGCGGGCGGTGCAGTTCCTTGGCGGCATAGGTGATGTTGCCCGCCCAGTTGGTGACGGTCCCGGTCATCCCGTTGTCCCTCCCCGTGGCATCGAGAGCCACGACCTCACAGGGGGAACCTACCTCGGGAGTCCGGAGCCCGCGCAGCCGGTACCGGGGGCTGTGATACGACGGATTTCGTTGCTGTAGGCGGCCATGGCAACGGATCCGGCCTCCCTCTATCCATCCTGGGCACGTTTTCGTTAGCTTTGCGCCCATGACGTCCAGCCCGCCGCCAGCCTCGCCACCCGCCCGGCCGCCCGCTCCGTCGGCCCTGCCCGCCCACCTCCCCGAGACCGACCTGACCCGCCACCGCCGTCTGCGCGAGCAGGGCAGCCTCGACCGGGCGGACCTGGAGGCGATCCTGGACGCCGGGTTCGTGTGCCACCTGGGCGTGCTGGTCGAGGGTCGGCCGCTGGTCGTGCCGACGGTGTACGGCCGTGACGAGCGGCAGCTCTATCTGCACGGTTCCGTCGCCAGCCGCAGCCTCGCCGCGGACACGCCGGTCTGCGTCACGGTCACCCACGTCGACGGCCTGGTCCTGGCGCGATCGGTGTTCGAGCACGGCGTGAACTACCGCAGCGCCATGATCCGCGGCGTCCCGCGCAGGATCACCGACCCCGAGGAGAAGCTGGCCGGCCTCCGCGCCCTCACCGAACACGCGACGCCCGGGCAGTGGACGTACGCCCGTCGCCCCAACCGCAAGGAACTCGCCGCCACCACTCTCCTCGCCCTCTCCCTGGAGGAGGCCTCGGTCAAGATCCGCACGGGTCCGCCGGACGACGGCGACGGGCCTGACGCGGAGCTGGGTCTCTGGGCGGGAACATTGCCGCTCACGTCGACGTGGGGTACCCCGGTCACCGACCCGGCACTGCCGTCGAACACCCCCGTACCAGAACATATCGCCCGTCGTGGAGGGACCCGGCACGGGGGATGAACGAGCGGGGGCATACCGTGAAGAGTCGTACGCCTGAAGCAGGGCGCCTGAGCCGGGAGGAGATTACGGGATGGGCAGCCGCACCGCGCTGGTCGAGGATCTGATGGAGCGCTTTCCGCATGTGCCGCGGGAAGCCGTCTTCAAGGAGGACCTGCTGCGCGGCGGTGTCGCCTTCGACCCCTCCGCGCTGAGCGACAACGAGGGCGGCGAGGTCAAGCCGAAGTCGTACTTCATCTTCTCCTTCGACCACGGCACCCTGCCGGAGCTGGGCGAGGCCGCGCTGCGGCGGCCGCCGGAGGAGATCATCCTCACCGGCGGTCCGTACGACCTGCGCCGCACCGTCGTGTCCGTGCGCGTGAACCCGGCGTCCCCGTACCGCGTGGCCTCCGACGACGACGGCGTCCTCGGGCTCTACCTCGACGGCAAGCGCATCGCCGATGTCGGTGTGCCGCCGATGCCGGAGTACTACAAGCACAAGCTCGCCAACGGGAAGTCCGTGATGGAGGTGGCCCCGACCATCCAGTGGGGCTACCTGATCTACCTCACCGTCTTCCGCGTCTGCCAGTACTTCGGCGCCAAGGAGGAGTGCCAGTACTGCGACATCAACCACAACTGGCGCCAGCACAAGGCGGCCGGGCGGCCGTACACCGGCGTGAAGGACGTCGAGGAGGTCCTTGAGGCGCTGGAGATCATCGACCGGTACGACACCGCGAAGGTGTCCACCGCCTACACGCTCACCGGCGGCGCGATCACCAAGACCGTCGCCGGACGCGACGAGGCCGACTTCTACGGGCACTACGCCAAGGCCATCGAGGAGCGTTTCCCGGGCCGTTGGATCGGCAAGGTCGTCGCCCAGGCGCTGCCGAAGGACGACGTGCAGCGGTTCAAGGACTACGGCGTGCAGATCTACCACCCCAACTACGAGGTGTGGGACGAGTATCTGTTCAAGCTGCACTGCCCGGGCAAGGAGCGCTACGTCGGCCGCGCCGAGTGGCACAAGCGGATCCTCGACTCGGCGGAGATCTTCGGCGCGCGCAATGTGATCCCCAACTTCGTGGCGGGCGTGGAGATGGCGGAGCCGTTCGGGTTCAAGACCGTCGACGAGGCGATCGCGTCGACCACCGAAGGCCTGCGCTTCTTCATGTCGCAGGGCATCACGCCCCGCTTCACCACCTGGTGCCCGGAGCCCACCACCCCGCTCGGCAAGGCCAATCCGCAGGGCGCCCCGCTGGAGTACCACATCCGCCTGCTGGAGGCCTACCGCGCCACCATGGAGGACTTCGGGCTCCAGTCCCCGCCCGGATACGGCGAACCCGGCCCCGGCCGCGCCGTCTTCTCCGTCAGCTCCTTCATGGACAGCCTGCCGGCCCGCGAGGACAGTCCTTCCGCACCGGAGCCGACCCAGGTGTAACTCCCGCCGTACCGCCGGACATAGAGGGGTGTCATCGCGGACGGCGGACGGAAGGGGGCAGGTGTGCCGGAGGACGGAACACCTGAGGGGACCGAGGCGGCGGGCGGGGAGGAGAGACTCCGCGCGCTGTACGCGGCGCACTACGGGCGGGTGTTGAGCTTCGCCCGGCGCCGCGCACCGGACCCGGAGACGGCACAGGACGTGGCGGCCGAGACCTTCCTGGTCGCGTGGCGCCGCATCGACAAGGTGCCCGACGAGGCCGACGGGGAACTGCCGTGGCTGTACGCCGTGGCCCGCAACATCCTCGCCAACCAGCTGCGCGGACAACGGCGCGGCGGTCGCCTGACCGCACGGCTCGGCCGTACGGCACCCGTGGCGGCCGCGGCCCCCGACCACGCCGGGGGAGTGGTCGAGGCGCTGCATGTGCGCCAGGCGCTCGCCGCGCTGTCGGACCGCGACCAGGAGACCCTGCGGCTCATCGGCTGGGAGGGCCTCGACACGGCCGCCGCCGCACGGGTGGTGGGCTGTTCGGCGCGCACCTTCGCGGTACGGCTGCACCGCGCACGGCAGCGCCTGGAAAGGGAGTTGGCACTACGCGAGGAACCGGCCGGCCGGGTGGGCGGACAACTGGCCGGGCTGAAGGGGGAGCGGGCATGAGCAGGCAGCTGGACACGGCCGAAGTCGAGGGACGGGTACGGGAGTTGCTGGCTCCCGCCGACCCGGTGACTCAGGACGCGGGACCGGACGGGGCGGTCCTGGAGCGGATCCTGGGGGAGGGTCCGCGGGCGCGGAGGGGGCGCCCGCGGACCTACCGGCCGCCACGTCGGCGCTGGGTGATCGGCGTCGCGCTCGTCGGAGTGCTGGGCGTCGGCGGGTTGGCCGCGGAGGCCACCGGGGTGATCCCGGGGGACGTGGACTGGGGGTTGAACAGGGCTGGGGACACCAGCCGGGGTGCGCACGGGTTGGCGCCGGACACCGACAAGGCCGAGATGTTGTTCTCCGGCGTCACCCCGGACGGGCTGACCATGCAGTACTGGGAGGCGCCGAACGAATCGGGTGGTACCTGCCACTATCTGCGGGTGCTGGGGCCGGACGGGAAGAGGATGGAGGGCGGCTGGTCGGAATGCAGCCGGGGCGGCGACAGCATGGTGTCTCCGCCGGCCCCGATGTGGTCCGTCGTGGACACGACCGCCCTGTCCGACTGGGTCGCGATCTACGGCCGGGCGCCGAAGGGAGCCGTCAGCGTCAAGGTCGACTGGCACGGCAAGAACGTGGTGGGACCGATCGATGTCGGCCGGGATCGATACTTCCTGACGTTCCTTCCGTATAACTCTCGTAGCAACGAGGAGTGGTTCCCGGAGTACAGGACACAGGCCTTCGACGCGCACGGGCGGGTCCTGGGCGTCGTGCGCTCCGAGCACTAGCGGTGAGGTGCACCGGCGGTCGTCGTCAGGCGACCGCCGGTAACCGAAATTGAAACGGGCGCTTGTCAGTTGTGTCGATGACGTGAAAGGCTCGGGCCCTGCCGCGAGGCTCCCCACAACTCCGTTGCCAATATGGTGAGTTGACCTCGCTTGTGGATGCAGGAGACCCATGCCCGACCTGCCGACCCCGAAGGACGCCGCCGAGGCCGCGCTGTTCTCGGAGTGCTGGGACGCCGTGCTGTCCTACGCCGATCTGTGCACCGCGGGTTCCACCGCGGCCACACAGCTGGCCACGGAGGCATTCGCCCTCGGCATACGCGAAGCACGCGCCGCCGAGAGCGGCAATGCCAGGAGCACCGGCCGCCGCGCGCCCCGACTGCCCGTGATCCCCCTGCTGTTGACCGCCGTACGCACCACCGCGGCGGCCTGGGAAGCAGGTGGACAGGGTCACGACCTCGACTCCGATCTGCGGCTGTGGCTCAACTCCGACAAGGCCGCGCGCTACACCGGACCGCCGCTGCTGCGTCCGATCGCCCTGCGCGGTCTGCGTGACCTGCAGGAAGCGGACGCCGCGCTGCTGTGGCTGGCCGAGGTGGAGGCGCTGCCCCTGCCCGTGGTGGCCCGGCGGCTCGGCCTCGACGCGGCCCTGGTCGCCGAGGAACTGGCCCAGGTGCGCGGCCTGTTCCGGGACCGCTGCCACCGCAACCACCTCGACACCCCGATGGACGCGCAGTGCCGCAGCTATGTGCGGCTGCTCGACGCGGTCACCCGGTCGCCCACCGCCGACATCCCCGACGACCTCTCGCACCACCTCGCCCGGTGCGTGGGCTGCGCGGAGGCCGCCGCCTGTCTGCGGCCCAACAGCGGCGGACTGCCCGTGGCGCTGGCGAGCGGGGTGATCGGCTGGGGCGGCCTGGCCTATCTGGAGCGCCGCCGCCGGGCCGCCGAGGTGCGGCTGGGCGCCGGACGCCCGGAGCTGACCGCCGGCCCGGGCGGTGAGCCGCAGGACGGTGCCAAGCGGGCGAAGGCCGTGCGCAACGGCCTGCTCGTCGCCGCCGTACTGGTGTCGCTGCTGGCGCTGGCCGTTTCCATGATGCCGATGGGCAGCGGCATGGACGACGACGCCTCGGCCTCCGGCGACCCCTCCACCGACACCAGCCCGGTGGCCGCGCCGCAGCCGTCCCTGCCCTCCTCGGTACCGCTCCCGAAGACGGCCTCCCCGAGCCCGTCCGCCACCACCACGGCGACGCCGACCGGCCAGGGCAAGAAGGCGGACCCGGACCCGGAACCCCAGGGCACCTCCTCGTCGACGGCCGACAGCAAGCCGTCCGCGAGCAAGAGCGCCTCGGCCGCCTGCGCGTTCGAGTTCGACCTCGTCAACCAGTGGCCCGACGGCTTCCAGGCCACCATCAGCGTCACCACCGAGAAGGCCATCGGCGACTGGCGGGTGGCCTGGTCCTTCAAGGACGGCCAGCGGGTCGGCCAGATGTGGGACGCCAACTTCGCCCAGAACGGCTCCCGGGTCACCGCCACCGCCGCCGACTACAACAAGTCGGTCCCCGCGAACGGCAGCCTCTCCTTCGGCTTCATCGCCACCTGGTCGGGCAAGAACTCGCCGCCGTACGACGTCACGCTGAACGGGCAGAGCTGCCTGAAGTCCTGACTTCGCGCCACCTGGGGGACGAGGACCGCTAACGGTCCTCGTCCCCCAGGAGCAGCGCGTCCAGGTCCCCCATGAACTCGCTCGTGTTCAGGAACATCAGGTCCAGGGCGTCCGACGGCGGCTCCGGCCGGTTCTCCGGTGTGAGCAGTGCCTGTTCCGTCCAGATGCACTTGCCCGTGGCCGTGTAGCGCGTGCCCCAGCGCTGGGAGAGGGCCGTGATCAGCTGCAGGCCGCGGCCGCCCTCGTCCGTGTCCGTCGCGCGGCGGATCCGGGGCATGGTCAGGCTGCCGTCGAAGACCTCGCAGATCAGCTCGGCGCCGTGCAGCAGCCGCAGCCGCAGCGGGCCTCTGGCGTGGCGGATCACGTTGCCCACCATCTCGCTGGCCAGCAGTTCCGTGGTCGGGATCAGGTCGTCCAGGCCCCACAGGGCGAGCTGCTCACGGACATGGCGGCGGGCCTGGCCGGCCGCTCGCGGGTCCTCGGGGAGCGCCCACGACGCCATCCGGTCGCCGGTGAGGGCGTGCAGACGGGCGACCAGCAGGGCCGCGTCGTCCGTCGTCGCGCTCTCGGCGGGCAGCAGCCCCGCGGTCAGGGTGTCGCAGAGGCGTTCCAGGTCCAGGTCCGTGCCCGGATCGGCCTGGTGCGCCTCGTGCAGCAGACGCGCCAGGTCCGCCATGCCCTCTTCCATCTCGCGCTTGGACGACTCCACCAGACCGTCGGTGTAGAGCACCAGCAGGCTGCCCTCCGGAACCGTCAACTCGACCGTTTCGAAAGGGGGTTCAGCAGCTCCCAGCGGAGGGTCCGCCTCCAGCGGCGGGAAGTGGACCGTGCCGTCGGGGTGGACCACCGCCGGCGGCGGATGGCCGGCCCGCGCGATGGAACAGATCCGGGAGGTCGAGTCGTAGAGCGCGTACAGACAGGTCGCGTACGACTCCTCGCCCATCCCCGCGACCAGGTCGTTGAGGTGGCTCATGATCTCGTCGGGCGGGAGCTCCAGGTCGGCCAGGGTGTGCACCGCCGTGCGCAGGCGGCCCATCGTCGCCGCCTCCGGCAGGCCGTGGCCCATGACGTCGCCGACCACGAGGGCGACCTGACCGCCCGAGAGCGGGATGATGTCGTACCAGTCGCCGCCCACGTCCATGCCCTGGCCGGCGGGAAGGTAGCGGGCGGCCGCGGTGCACGCCGGCAGGTCGGGCAGGTCCCGGGGGAGCAGACTGCGCTGGAGTTCGCGGGACCGGGTGTGCTCGGCGTCGTAGAGCCGGGCCCGCTCCAGGGCCTGGGCGACGAGGGCGCTGATCGTGGTCAGCAGGGTGCGTTCCTCGTCGGAGAGCCGGCGGGAGCGCTCGAAGGCGACGACGCAGACGCCGAAGGTCTTGCCGGACGCCGTCAGCGGCAGGAACGCCCACGCCTGCTTCTCGGCCCGGGCCGGCCTGCCGGTCAGGGCGGGGTAGCGGGCCGTGTACTCCTCGACCGAGGAGAGGAACAGCGGCACACCGGACTCGATCACGTCCCAGGACGGCTCACCGGTTGTCCGGGAGTGGCCGTCGACGATGGCGAGGAAGTCCTCCGGGTAGCCGTCCGCTCCCACGGTGTGCAGCCGGTCGCCCTCGACCGCCTGCACCAGCAGGCCGGCCGCGGCGAACGGCGGCAGCACCCGGCGGGCGACCGCGGCCACCACGTCCTGCGAGGTCGTCGCCTTGGCCAGGGCCTTCGTCAACTCGCCCATCCGCGCCGCGCGTTCGACCGCGGCGCGCTCGGACGCCCGGCGCTCCTCCTCGTGCTGCCGCTTCTCGGTGACGTCGGTGAAGTAGAGGGTGCGGCCGTCGGGACCCGGCACCAGGCGCACGTGGTGGCGCCGGCCGGTGTCGCCCATCCGCACGTCGAACCCGACGGATCTCTCCTCGGCCGCGGCCTCCCGGCAGCGGCTCTCCATGCCGGGCACCTCGCGGGTGGCGGGCAGCTCCCACAGCAGCCGCCCGAACAGCTCCTCCTCGGAGAAGCCCAGCGTGCGCTCCGCCTCCAGGTTGGCGAAGGTGATCCGCCACTCGTCGTCCACCGCGAGGAAGCCGTCGCTCATGTGGCGCAGGGCGCGGCCGAGCGCGTCCCGGGCGGACCGGGACTCGTTGCTCTCCCAGCCCACACCGATCATCCGGTTGGGCTCGCCGTTCTCGTGGTACGTCACCCGGGCCCGGGCCTGCGTCCAGCCGTACGTGCCGTCAAGCCGCCGTACCCGGTACTCGGCCTCGAACACGCCGTGGTCGCGGATCGCCCGGTCCACCGCGTCGAGGGTCGGCGCCAGGTCGTCGGGGTGGACGCACACCATCCAGTTCTCGACCCGGGCGGTGTAGTCCTCGGGCCGGAAGCCGTACAGCTCCATGGCCGCCTCGTCCCACAGCAGCTCGCCGCCCTGGATGTCCCAGTCCCAGGAGCCGACGCTGACCTCCTTGAGGGCCTGCCGCAGACGGTCGCGGGAGCCGGTCAGCTCCGTCCGGGAGGGGGTGGAGGGCGGCGCGGCCTGGCTCATGCGCTCCTCGGTCCAGGCGATCAGCTCGTGGAGGAAGTCCCACTGCCGCGAGGTGGGCTCGCCCTGGTCGCCCGCGAGGACCGTGAGCGCGCCGATGCTGCGGTCGCCGCCGAACAGCGGCAGGGCGGCCAGGCCGGAGCCGGGCCAGCTGAGGTCAGGGGCCGACGCGCCCACGGGCGTCGGGGCCGACGCGTCCATGGGCGACGGCTCCATCGGCACCCACACGCCACGGCCCTGGTGCAGGGCCCGGGCCTGGGCCGACGGGCCCTCCTGGTCGATGATTTCCCAGGAGCGGGCGAGCGCGGGAGGCAGCCCGGTCGACGACACCAGCCGGAGCATGGACATGGGGCCGCGCAGATGAATCGTTCCCCCGAGGGCGCTCAGCTCGCCCACGGCGTGCTGGAGCGCCAGCCGGAAGACCTCGCTCTCCGCCACGCCGGGGTCCACCGTGCCGAGGAGAGCCAGACGTGCGTTCATACTCTGGACTTTACCGTTCCGGTCTCAGGTGACGTACAGCTTCGCACGATTCTCACCAGCGACTCCGACAGCCGACACGAGCTCAACTGGCGTGCATCCAGGGCGAGTTGTCAATTGATCACGCTGAGGTCATGATCGGTGACACTGTGTGGCGCGCCGTCGTGCGACGCGCTGGCCCAGTGGCCCGGCCGCCGTGCGTAGCGCCGCGTTCACAGACCGGGAGGAGGGTAGTAATGATCGACGCGTACGGTCGAGGCCGGCGCGGAACTCCCCCTGGAACGCCCGGAATTCCGGAACTCTCCGATCATGCAAGCTCGTTGTCCCCCCGTCAGATTCACCCCACCCGTCAGCGAGGAGCGGTATGGACATCGGCGTCTTCATCCCCATCGGCAACAACGGCTGGCTCATATCGAAGAGTTCACCCCAGTACCTGCCGAGCTTCGAGCTGAACAAGGCCATCGTGCAGAAGGCGGAGGAGCACGGGCTCGACTTCGCACTGTCGATGATCAAGCTCAAGGGGTTCGGCGGCGAGACCGAGT
This sequence comes from Streptomyces sp. NPDC001002, assembly GCF_053599215.1. Classification (NCBI taxonomy): domain Bacteria; kingdom Bacillati; phylum Actinomycetota; class Actinomycetes; order Kitasatosporales; family Streptomycetaceae; genus Streptomyces; species Streptomyces sp. NPDC001002. Next base: position 95,913 of record NZ_JBSFLV010000016.1, read on the forward strand.
TCTGGGACCACAACCTGGAGTCGTTCACGCTCATGGCGGGCCTGGCCGCCGTGACGGACCGCATCAAGCTGTACGCCTCCACGCCGATCCTCGCGCTGGAGCCCGCCATCGTCGCCCGCATGGCGGTGACGATCGACTCCATCGCCCCCGGCCGCTTCGGCATCAACATCGTCACCGGCTGGGCCCCCGGCGAGTACTCCCAGATGGGCCTGTGGCCCGGCGACCAGCACTTCGGCAACCGCTACGCCCGGGCCGCCGAGTACGTCACCGTGATGAAGGAGCTGTGGAGCGAGGGCGTCAGCAACTTCAAGGGCGAGTTCTACGAGATGGACGACTGCGTGCTGTCCCCGCGCCCGACGGACGGGCACATCGACATCGTCGCCGCCGGCCAGAGCACCACCGGCATGAAGTTCGCCGCCGAGCACGCCCAGTACAACTTCATCCTCGGCAGCGGCGTCAACACCCCGCTCGCGCTCTCGGGCACCACGGCCGGCCTCGTCGAGGCGGCACGGGAGACCGGCCGTGACGTCGGCGCGCTCTCCCTCTTCATGGTCATCGCCGACGAGACCGACGAAGCCGCCCAGGCCACATGGCAGGACTACCACGACAACGCCGACCACGCGGCGCTCGCGTACATGGCGGGGGAGACGGCCACGGACACGACCTCCGACGGCACCTCGACCGCCCGGACCATCGCGCTGCCCGAGGGCGCGGTGAACTTCAACATGGGCACGCTGGTCGGGTCGTACGAGACCGTCGCGAAACTGCTCGACGAGGTCGCCGAGGTCGAGGGCACCAAGGGGATCATGCTCGTCTTCGACGACTTCCTCGAAGGCCTGGAGAACTTCGGTACGCGCATCCAGCCGCTGATGAAGTCGCGCTCGGTCCCGCGGTGAACACCGCCCCAGTGCCCGACCCGCCGGACGTGTGGCCGGCCTGATGTCCGAGGCGGGGCCCGCCGTCCGTGACCCGCGGTGGGTGTTCGCCGCCACCGCCGTGGGCGTGGTCGCCGTGTTCCTCAACATGAGCGGTCTCGCCGTCGCCCTGCCCACGATCGCCCGGGAACTGGGGGCGGGCCCCGGGCAGGCCGACTGGATCCTGCTCGGCTACATGCTGGTCACCACCGCACTGATCCTCGTCTTCGGCCGCCTCGCCGACCTGGTCGGCCGCCGCCGGCTCTATCTCGCCGGGCTCGTCGTCTTCACCGCCGCGACCGGGCTCGCGGCGCTGTCCCCGACGGCGGAACTCCTGATCGCGGCGCGGGTGGTGCAGGGGGTCGGGGCCGCCGCCGTGATCACCAACAACACCGCCCTGCTGACCGACGTGTTCCCCGCCCGGAGCCTGGGCCGGGCCCTGGGCTGGAACGTGACGGTGGCCGCGCTGGCCCAGATCGCCGGACCGCTCGTCGGCGGCGCGGCGACCCAACTCCTGGGCTGGCACGGGCTGTTCGTCGTCTGCGTGCCGATCGGACTGCTCGCGATCGTCGCCTCGGCGCTGGTCGTTCCGGCGAGCGGGAGCGGCACCACCGGGCGGCCCGGCAGGACCCGTGAACCGTTCGACCTGCCGGGCGCGTTGCTGTCCACGGCGATGCTGACCGCGCTGGTCCTCACCCTGACGCCCGGCGTCACGGCCACCGTCGCGGGCTGGCTGCCGTGGGTCTGCGGCGGCGCGACCCTCGCCCTGTTCACGGCCTTCGCCGTCGTCCAGGCGCGCCGCTCGCACCCCCTGGTCGACGTGGCGTTGCTGCGCACCCGAGCGATCGCCCTGGTGCTCGTCGCCGTGCTCGCCAACGCGGTCGGCTCCTACGCCGTCGTACTCCTGGCATCCCTGCACGAGCAGGCGGTGACCGGTGCCACGTCTCTGCAGGCGGGCGTGCTGGTGACACCGGTCGCGGTCGGCACGCTGATGACCTCGGCGGTCGCCGGTTCACTGTGCGACCGCTTCACTCCGCGAGCGCTGACGACGGCAGGCATGGCCATGACGGCGTGCGGTCTGCTGGGCTTCTCGCTGACGCTCTCGACGGCGGCCGTACCGTTCCCGGCGGTGGCCCCCTTCCTCTTCCTCGTCGGGGCCGGCACCGGGCTGTTCATGACACCCAGCACGAGCGCTCTGATGCTCAGCGCGCCGGCGGACCGGCGCGGGACGGCCAACGGCCTGCGGTCGACCACACAGAACGTGGGGTACCTGCTCAGTACGGCACTCGCGCTCGCGTTCACGACGACCGGGCTGAGCGAACCGGCCCGGCACGCCGCGTACGACGGGACACTCAACACGCTGAACGTGTTCGCGTCGGGCGAGTTGAACCGCTTCGTCGCCAACATCCGCGTCACGGGGTTCGTCCTCACGGGCGTCATCGTGGCCGGGGGAGCGATCTGCCTGGCGTTCCCGCAGTCGCTGCGGGCTCCGCGTACGACCGACGCGGTCGCCGTCAACGCCCGGCCGGAGTCCGCCACTTCACGAAGGACATCGCCATGACCGGTTCCGACAGGAGGACATCGCCATGACCGGTTCCCAGCAGGAGGACTACGAGCACGCCGGATTCGGCGGACAGCTCGCCCCCGGCACCTCCCCGGCTCTCCTCCTGGTGGACCCGGCCCGTGCCTACGTCGACCCCAACTGCCCGCTCTACGCGGGCGTCGAACCGGCGGTCGAGGCGATGCGGGTGCTGCTGACCGACGCGCGCCGGGCCGGGATCCCGGTGATCGTCACGCGGGTGCTGCTGCGGGCGGACGGCAGTGACGGCGGCCTCTTCTTCCGCAAGGTGCCCGTCCTGCGGGCCTTCGTCGAAGGCAGCCCCTTCGGCGAGTTCATCGACGGGCTGGCCCCGACGCCGGACGACCTGACCGTGACGAAGCAGTACCCGAGCGCCTTCTTCGGCACCGGCCTCGCCGCTCACCTCGCGGCGAACGGCATCGACACCCTGTTCATCGGCGGACTGTCGACGAGCGGCTGCGTCCGAGCCACCGCCCTGGACGCCATGCAGTACGGCTTCGTCCCCATCGTGGTCGAGGAGGCCGTGGGCGACCGGGACGCCGACATCCACGCGGCGAACCTCTTCGACATCAAGCACAAGATCGGCGAGGTGTGGCCGATGGGGCGGGTGCGGGACCATCTCGGCGCGCTGTGACTCGGGGCGCTTTAATTCGGTGGCGTCACGGCCCGAGTGCCTTTAAGGTCGTGCTCGTTCAGACCGTGCTCGTTCACGAGGAAGACCCAGGAGGTGTTGACCGATGACTGCCGTCGCGCCGGGCGCTGCCCGCATCCACGAACTCATCAAGTCCACCTCCTTGGCAGCCGGCTGACCTCAACTCTCTTGGCCGGGGCCGTCCTTGTGAAGGATCACCCTTGACTTCCAGCAGTTCCAGCTCTGTTACCTCCGCTTCCTCCGCGCTCGCTCCCTACGGCTGGGACGACGCATGGGCGGACGAGTTCGCCCCCTACGACACCCAAGGCCTCCTGCCCGGGCGGGTCGTCCGCGTCGATCGCGGCCAGTGCGACGTGGTCACCCCCGACGGGACCGTACGGGCCGACACCGAGTTCGTCGTTCCCCGTGACCCTATGAAGGTCGTGTGCACGGGGGACTGGGTCGCCGTCGACCCCGAAGGCAGCGATCCGCGGTATGTGCGGACACTGCTGCCCCGCCGTACCGCCTTCGTCCGCTCCACCTCCTCCAAGCGGTCCGAAGGACAGATCCTCGCCGCCAACGTCGACCACGCGATCATCGCCGTCTCGCTCGCCGTCGAACTCGACCTCGGCCGCGTCGAACGCTTCCTGGCCCTGGCCTGGGAGTCGGGCGCCCAGCCGGTCGTCGTGCTCACCAAGGCCGACCTGGTGCCGGACGCGGTGGGCCTGTCGTACCTCGTCGAAGACGTCGAGACCACCGCCCCCGGAGTGCCGGTGCTGACCGTCAGCGCCGTGCGCGGGGAGGGGCTCGACGTCCTCGTCGCCCTCGTCTCCGGCGGTACGTCCGTGCTGCTCGGCCAGTCCGGCGCAGGCAAGTCCACCCTCGCGAACGCGCTCCTCGGCGACGACGTCATGGACGTCCGCGCCACTCGGGACGCGGACGGAAAGGGCCGCCATACGACGACCACCCGCAACCTCCTCGCGCTGCCGGGCGGCGGTGTCCTCATCGACACACCCGGACTGCGGGGCGTCGGCCTCTGGGACGCCGAGACCGGGGTCGGCCAGGTCTTCGCCGAGATCGAGGAACTGGCGGGGCGCTGTCGCTTCCACGACTGCGCGCACGAGAGCGAGCCGGGGTGCGCGGTGCTTGCCGCGCTGGACTCCGGGGAGTTGTCGGTGCGGCGGTTGGAGAGCTACCGGAAGTTGATGCGGGAGAACCAGTGGATCGTGGCCAAGACCGATGCGCGGGTCCGTGCGGAGCTTCGGCGGGAGTGGAAGCGGAAGGGTTCTGACGGGAAGGCGGCGATGGAGGCTAAGCGGGGGCGGTGGTGACCGGGGTTGTCGTGGCCGTCTGGGGGCTGCCGCCCCCAGGCC